>VSPN01000035.1 GCA_009775355.1 Muribaculaceae bacterium | reverse complement strand
TCCGAATCGGGTGGTTCTGCGTTCCAGAACACTCAATAATGCGAGTTAATTTTGGAACATAGAACTGAACACCCTATTTATGATAGATGAAAAAAGCAAGTTTTTCAGCCATCAAGAATAAACATTCTGTCGCAATTTTAATATATTTTTCAGAAATACGCAAGTCTTACTGAAAAATATATTAAAAAAAGAGAAGTAAGTGTTCAAACTCAAACAGCATAATCAATAATTAGCACTAATCCAGACAATTTCTACATTGATTCTGCATTACATTGATTGCATTGATTAAGGAATTATTTCCGTAATTGGAAATTATTCCTTAATTTTGCAGACCGATAGGAAATCATGCCGTAAAGCATGATTTCTGAACATAAGAATGGTCTGTCGGCTTGGGTCTGAGACTCGGTGACTGCCTGATCATGGTGACTGTCAGATCCCGGATTGCGGATTGCGTCCACACAAGACCAATGTATTAACCTGAAACAATAAACTACTCGATATGAAAGCATATGTTTTTCCCGGACAGGGTGCTCAATTCGTAGGAATGGGCAAAGATCTCTATGACAACAACGCCGAGGCAAGAGAACTCTTTGAGAAAGCGAACGAGATTCTCGGCTTCCGCATCACCGACCTGATGTTTGAGGGCACAGAAGAAGACCTGAAGCAGACAAAGGTGACGCAGCCCGCGATCTTCCTTCACAGCGTGCTTCTTGCCAAGAGCCTTGGCGATGACTTCCAGCCCGACATGGTGGCAGGCCACTCGCTCGGCGAGTTCTCTGCGCTTGTGGCAGCCGGCGCGCTTAGTTTCGAGGAGGGACTCAGACTCGTCTCCAAGCGTGCGATGGCCATGCAGAAGGCATGTGAGGCGCGTCCCTCGACAATGGCGGCAGTGCTTGCCCTTCCCGACGAGAAGGTAGAGGCACTTTGCGCCGAGGTCGACGACGTGGTTGCTCCCGCCAACTACAACTGCCCCGGCCAGGTGGTGATCTCGGGCACAATCGAGGGTATCGACGCCGCATGCGAGAAGATGCTCGCCGCCGGCGCGAAGCGCGCGATGAAGCTCAAAGTCGGCGGTGCATTCCACAGCCCGCTCATGCAGCCCGCACAGGAGGAACTCGCAGAGGCCATCGCCGCAGCAGAATTCAAGACTCCCCGCTGCCCCATCTATCAGAATGTGGACGGCAAACCCCACACCGACCCCGCAGAGATCAAGGAGAACCTGATCAAGCAGCTCACCGCTCCCGTGCGCTGGACATATGACGTGCAGGCCATGGTGGCCGACGGCGCCAACGAATTCGTGGAACTCGGCCCCGGCGCCGTGCTCCAGGGTCTCGTCAAGAAGATCGACCGCTCCGTAGCGACAAGCGGAATGCAGTAATCCTGCACTTTTTTGACCGAATTTCACAGATCATATTGGAAAGTTGCCTGAAATGTTGTAATTTTAGGCAACTTTTCTCATAAACAAGAATAAGCATTAACAAGCTTTCGACAATGAATATAGCCATAGTAGGTGCAAGCGGCGCGGTCGGTCAGGAGTTTCTCCGCGTGCTTGACGAGCAGAATTTCCCTGTTGACAATCTCCGTCTTTTCGGATCGAGCCGTTCGGCTGGCCAGACCCGCACATTCCGCGGCAAGGAATACACGATCGAAGAACTCTCACATGACTCCGACTTCTCGGGCATCGACATAGCCTTCACATCGGCCGGGGCCGGCGTGTCGAAAGAATACGCCGAAACCATCACACGCCACGGAGCCGTGATGATCGACAACAGTTCGGCGTTCCGCATGGATTCCGACGTGCCTCTGGTAGTGCCCGAGGTCAACGGCGCCGACGCGCTGACCCGCCCGCGCAACATCATCGGCAACCCCAACTGCACGACAATCCAGATGGTCGTGGCACTCAACGCCATCGAGAAGATCAGCCACATCCGGCGCGTGCATGTGGCCACCTATCAGGCGGCAAGCGGCGCCGGAGCCTCTGCGATGGATGAGCTCCGCGAACAGTACAGCCAGATCGAACGCGGCGAGCAGCCCACGGTGAAGAAATTCGCCCATCAGCTTGCCTACAACCTCATACCGCACGTTGACGTCTTCACAGACAACGGTTATACGAAAGAGGAGATGAAGATGTACAACGAGACCCGCAAGATCATGCACAGCGACATCCGCGTGTCGGCCACTTGCGTCCGCGTGCCCGTGCTCCGCGCCCACAGCGAGGCAATATGGGTAGAGACAGAGCGCCCGGTAAGCGTGGAAGAGGCACTTGAGGCATTCGGAAACTCGGAAGGCCTTGTGCTTGTAGAGGAGAATGCGCAGGGGAAAGCATATCCTATGCCCCTTGACGCCGCCGACACCGATCCGGTCTATGTGGGCCGCGTCCGCAAGGACCTGGCCGACGACCGCGGACTCAGCTTCTGGGTCGTGGCCGACCAGATCAAGAAAGGAGCGGCGCTCAACGCCGTGCAGATCGCGCAGTATCTGATCAAAAACTCATAACCCCCACCCACACCCCACGAGCCATGGAAATGAACGGACAGCTTGAGCTGGCGTCAGAGATCATCGAGAAGACAGGATGCAGCCTTTTCCTGACTGGAAAAGCCGGCACCGGAAAGACCACATTCCTGCGCCGCCTCCGCGCGTCGAGCCGCAAGCGCATGGTCGTGACCGCCCCGACGGGCATAGCCGCCATAAACGCCGGGGGCATGACACTCCACTCATTCTTCCAGCTCGACTTCGGTCCGTTCGTGCCCGGGGCGAGACGCGACAGCTCCGGCCGCCGCCAGATGGCCTTCAGCAAAGAGAAAATACGCATTATCCGCGGACTCGACTTGCTCGTCATCGACGAGATAAGCATGGTGCGCTCCGACATGCTCGACGCCGTCGACGACGTGCTGCGCCGCTTCCGCGACAGGACACTCCCCTTCGGCGGCGTCCAGCTCCTTCTGATAGGCGACCTTCAGCAGCTTCCCCCCGTGGTTGTAGAGTCTGAACGCCGCATCCTTGAGGCCAACTACCGCTCCCCCTACTTTTTCGACAGCCACGCGCTCGAAAAACTCGACTACATCACCGTCGAACTCCAGAAAGTATACAGACAGAACGACTCGCGCTTTCTCGACATACTCAACGCCGTGCGCGACAACCGCGCCGACCGCTCCACCCTCGACGCCCTCAACTCACGCCACATTCCCGGATTCTCGCCCAGAGACTCCGAGGGATACGTGAGGCTGACCACCCACAACCGTCTTGCCGACGAAATCAACCGCGGCCGCCTTGACGCACTCCCGGGAAAGACTTATACATTCCGGGCGGCGGTGAAAGGAAATTTTCCGGAAAGCTCATACCCCGCAGCCGAGAACCTTGAGCTCAAAGAGGGGGCACAGGTGATGTTCATAAAGAACGACACCGGTTCCGACCGGCGCTTCTTCAACGGAATGCTCGGACGCGTCACGGCCATCGACAGCGAAGGTGTGACAGTGACCCCTGCCTACGGCGGCGACCCCGTGGCCGTCGAGCCGATGGAGTGGGAAAATGTCAAGTTCTCCGTCAATGAGGAGACCCAAGAGATCACCGAGCAGCTCGACGGCGTGTTCAGGCAGCTTCCGCTGAAGACGGCCTGGGCAATGACGATACACAAAAGCCAGGGACTGACATTCGACAAGGCGATCATCGACGCCTCGGCCTCATTCACCCACGGGCAGACATACGTGGCACTTTCGAGATGCCGCAGCCTCGAAGGCCTTGTGCTCGACCGCCCGCTCGCACCGGCGGCCATCATAACCGACCCGACGGTGACACAGTTTATCGAGAGCCACCGCACCGGCGAGATCGACCCCGTCACCATCGAATCGATGCGACACTCCTACATGATGAGTCTCGCCGGGGGAATGTTCAACTTCAATCCCCTTTTCAGTGCCCTCGAAGGAGTGACAAGACTTCTGCAGGAGAACTTCATGAAGCTCTATCCGTCGAAAGTGCGGGAGTTCACCGCCGCCTGCGCCGAGATGCGGAGCGGACTTGTGGAAGTCGGCGACAGATTCCGCGGCCAGATGCGGCAGCTTGACACTGAGGCATCCGCCGACAGACCGAATCCCAGGCTGATGCAGAGGATAAAAGATGCCTCCAACTACTTTCTCGACCGGCTGCGCCAGCTCAGGGAACTCGTGGCCGGACTCCCCTCCGAGCACGACAACCGCCGCGTCGCGCAGAAACTCGCAGACCGCATGGATCTTTTCGAGAACATGGCCGACATACGCGAGGCACTGCTCGATACCTTCTCGACCGAGGATTTCGACACGGAGCTTTATCTCGACATAAAGGCACGCGGCGCATTCAAGGCCGCACAGACCAAAAAGAAGAGCCGCAGGAAAGAGAATACCGAACAGACAGCCGACAACCTCAACCCCGCTCTGCTCGACCGACTGACCGAATGGCGCAGAGGCAAGGCTGCCGAAGCGGGTATGCCGGCCTACACCGTATGCACCACAAAGACACTCCTCGCCGTGTCAAACCATCTGCCCGCCGACAGTGCCGACCTGCTGATGATGCCCGGCATAGGCCCGGCCACCGCGCAGAAATACGGAGACGAGATACTCGGCATCGTGGCCGGCTACAAGCAGGAGCATCCCGAATCAGAAAGACTCGACGCCGCAGCCGCCCATAAAAAGAAACCCCGCGCCGAACGCGAAAAGAAGCAGAAACCCGAACGCGGGGAGACCCGCCGCACAAGCCTGGCCATGTTCATGGCCGGCAAAGAGGTCGACGAAATCGCCTCTGAACGCGGTCTTAAGCCGGCGACAATCGTGGGTCATCTGCTTGCCGAGGCTGATCTCGGCGACACATCGGTGACCCGACGGCTTGTGCCAGAAGAAGCGAGATACGCCATCGGAAGCTACTTCGACTCGCACCCGACGCTCCCCCCGACATACACGGAAATCATGGAGGAGATAGAGAGATACACCGGATACGAACCGGAGTTCCTTCACCTCAAGATAATGTGTGCCATCCACGGGCGGCAGCCGTCAGCACCACAGCCGGCTACAGATTGAAATAGAACGTGCCGTAGGGCAGCACTGTATAGAAGTCGTAGGTGACATTGCGCAGCAGGTAATTCGTGTTATAGGCCGGCAGGTCGAGACCTTTGTCCCACTGATCTGTCCATGGATCCCAGGCATTGATCACATTGACATCATACTGCACGCCGTTGTATTGATAACTTACCAGCATCGGCAGCACACGCCACACACCCTGCGCGTCATAACCGTTGGCTATGACCTTTGTCAGCCCCTGATCAGGAAAATTGCCGATCGATATCGAGGGACTGACCACAAGCGTCGGAGAATTGTTCCACCCCGTATACCACGGACTCCCCCAGTAAGCCGGAGTCGGCGGGCCCGAATTCCATCCGATTCCGTTCATTCCCAACCCCGGGGCCGGGCCCGGATTAGGGCGAAAAGAACCGCCCGATCCCGGAGCCGGAAGACTGTTCTGCGCAGCCATGCCCAGAGCACCGAGACATATAAATGACGCCGCGACAACAGCTTTCATACCCTTTGAGAAGAATCGTCTTGTTATTTCATATGTTTTCATAGCATATTTAGAATTAAGAACAGTTACAACAATCGGAAAAGACCGAAGCCGGTTCGGCATGAAACCGGTTCGGCATTCGGTCTCCGTTTTTATAATAAGAACAAACAGAGAGACCGGATTCCTCACATAGATGGGTAGCAGAAGCAAAAAAACTGCATACAGCAGAGACAAAGAGGCAATCATCGGCAAAATTTAGGATTATTCGGAGATTTTTGCTAAATTTGCAGATTGACAGCGGCATATGGGCCGTTGCTACTCACAGAACGAATACAGAACAAGATAAAGTCCAGACAAGATGGCAAAACAGGAAGACGTTTTCAAGACAATAATCGCCCATGCTAAAGAATATGGGTTTGTGTTCCAATCAAGCGAGATCTACGACGGTCTCTCCGCCGTGTATGACTACGGCCAGAACGGCGTGGAGCTTAAAAACAACATCAAACGCTACTGGTGGGAGGCTATGACCATGCTCAACGACAACATCGTCGGCATCGACTCCGCCATCTTCATGCACCCGACGATCTGGAAAGCCTCAGGCCATGTCGATGCGTTCAACGACCCCCTGATCGACAACAAGGACTCGAAGAAGCGCTACCGCGCCGACGTACTGATCGAAGACGAGATCGCGAAATTCGACGAGAAGATCAACAAGGAGGTGGCGAAGGCCGCCAAGCGTTTCGGCGAGAGCTTCGACGAGGCGATGTTCCGCCAGACCAATCCCCGCGTGCTTGAGCACGCCCGCAAACGCGAGGAGCTTCACACCCGCTTCTCCGATGCGATGAACGCCAACGACCTCAACGAACTCAAGCAGATCATACTCGACTACGAGATAGTCGATCCGATAAGCGGCACGCGCAACTGGACAGATGTGCGCCAGTTCAACCTGATGTTCAAGACCGAGATGGGATCCACCGCCGACGGCGCGATGGATGTCTACCTGCGTCCGGAGACGGCACAGGGCATCTTCGTGAACTATCTCAACGTGCAGAAGACCGGCCGCATGCGCATACCGTTCGGTATCGCCCAGATCGGCAAGGCGTTCCGCAACGAGATCGTGGCACGCCAGTTCATCTTCCGCATGCGCGAGTTCGAGCAGATGGAGATGCAGTTCTTCGTGCGTCCGGGCGAGGAGCTCAAATGGTTCGACCACTGGCGCCAGACTCGCCTGAGATGGCACAAGGCACTCGGACTCGGCGATGAGAAATATCGCTACCACGACCACGAGAAACTGGCCCACTACGCCAACGCCGCCACCGACATTGAGTTCCAGATGCCGTTCGGCTTCAAGGAAGTGGAGGGCATACACTCTCGCACCAACTTCGACCTCTCGCAGCACGAGAAGTTCTCGGGCAAGAAGATACAGTATTTCGACCCCGAGCTTAACGAAAGCTACGTGCCATACGTCATCGAGACCTCGATCGGGGTAGACCGCATGTTCCTTACGGTGCTCTGCTCCTGCTACGAGGCCCAGGATCTCGGCAACGGCGACAGCCGCGTCGTGCTCCACTTCCCCGCGCCGATCGCTCCGGTGAAATGCGCAGTTCTGCCGCTTGTCAAGAAAGACGGTCTCCCCGAGAAAGCACGCGAGATCCAGCACCGTCTGCGTTTCGACTTCACATGCCAGTATGACGAGAAAGACTCGATCGGCAAGCGTTACCGCCGTCAGGACGCCATCGGAACCCCCTACTGCATCACCGTCGACCACCAGACACTCGAAGACAACACAGTGACACTGCGCGAGCGCGACTCGATGGAACAGCGCCGCATGAGCGTCGACGAGCTCGAGAAGATACTCGGCGACGAGGTCAGCCTCAACAGTCTGCTGCGCAAATTGTTATAACAGCAAGAAATGTCATGAGAGTAAAAATTTGTTGTAACACCACAGAAAATCAATAGAAATGAGCATATTCAGAAAAATCATGATGACAGGAGGGATAGTGGCGGCCGCCACCGGTCTGTCGTCGTGCAACTACAACAGCCTTGTCGAGAAGCAACAGGGAGTCGAAGAGGCGTGGGCACAGGTCGAGAACCAGTATCAGCGCCGCGCCGATCTGATCCCCAACCTCGTCAACACCGTAAAGGGATATTCCACACATGAGGAGCAGACCCTTACAAAAGTTGTCGAGGCGCGCGCCAAGGCCACATCGGTGACGATCGACGCAAAGGATCTCAACGAAGAGAACCTCGCCCGCTACCAGCAGGCGCAGAACGAGCTGAGCGGCGCGCTCAAATCACTGCTCGCGGTGACTGAGGCGTATCCAGACCTCAAGGCCAACGAGAACTTCATGAATCTCCAGTCACAGCTCGAAGGAACCGAGAACCGCATCGCCACCGAACGCAAGCGTTACACAGAAAGCGTGCGCGAGTACAACACGGCGATCAAGAAATTCCCGACCACCATCTACGCCGGCTGGTTCGGATTTGACGAGAAACCGCAGTTCAAGGCCGAAGCCGGTTCGGAGAAAGCACCGGAGGTGTCGTTCTGAAGCTGAATCCGTCAGAAGGCGGATACCATATTACAACAAAACCGGGCAACGGTCCGAATCTCAACCCGACTGTGAAATGAAAAAAACAATCATAACGGCAGCAGCAGCGATCATGGCGCTGCTGCCGCTCTCTTCCTGCCTCAAGGGAGAGGCAGAGACATATGAGGAGTGGCGCGAACAGAACAATGCCTATCTCGCCGCCATAGACACCAAGGAGTACGAACTGGTCGTTCCGGACTGGGCTCCGCAGAACTCGGTTTACATAAAGTGGCACAATGACCGCTCCCTCACTGCCGACAACCTTGTGCCGATGTCGAATTCCACCGTGGAGCTGAAATATGAGCTTGAGGATATCGAGGGCACCAAGATACAGGACTCATACTCGGCCACCACAGGCGACAGTCTCTACGTCACGCAGCCCAACCAGACTGTCGCAGGATTCTGGATAGCCCTCACCACAATGCATGTCGGCGACTCAGCCACTCTGATAATCCCCTACCCCTCAGGCTACGGTTCGGGACAGACAGCGTCGATCAAGCCCTATTCCAACCTGATCTACCGCGTGAAGATCAAGGGCATCAAGGCATTCGAGAAACCGGCGAGCTGACACACGCAGCCGTCAGGACCACGACACACCTTAGATCATGTAACATAACCCCAGATCATGAAAAGAACATCCGCCATGCTCCTCGCCATCGGAGGAGCGGCCGCCGCCACAGCACTCATGGCATCGGCCTACACCTTCAAAGAATATAAAAGTGCGAGACCGGAACGTCTATATGTTCCGGCCACTCCCGACTCAATAATGAAGGAAAATCCATTCAAGACCGAAGACCTTCTTGCATCGCGAGGTGAACTCCCCGGCAACGACGCGGCCGGCTGGACAACGGTGCTGGCTGACACGACAGGACAGATCATGATTGACGGATTCGACGACGAAGACCGTCCGGCGCTCCATTCGTTCACCACCCGCCTGCGTGCTCCACGCTTCACAAAAGGGAAGCTTGTGCTCAGATCCACGTCGCGCGCGGCAGTAAAAATCAACGGCGAGACAAAAATCACTAAAAACACGGCGGATTCTCTTCCCAAAGAGTCCGAGACCCCGCTTGAACTCGCGCCAGAGGCAGACTACGACATAACCGTCGACCTTCTCGGCATGCCCGGAGAAAGCACCCCCTCATTCAGCCTTGAGTTCACACCCGACGACGACTACAAAGACATAGAGGTAAGCGCGTCGCCCGCACTCGGCCGCCGTGTGTCTCCGCTGACCACCATGACAGGAGAACGCGTGTCGGGCGTCTCACTCTCCGACGACGGCAAATATCTGATCACCACATCGCGCGAGGTGATATCGGCCAAAGAGACCGTGTGGCGCGCCACTCTGTCGGAAACCGCGTCGGGCCGCGTGATCAGCGAGGACATCAACAGCCGCGCGCGCTGGCTTCCGGGCCGGAACGCCTACTACTTCACTTCGGCCAGGGCCGGTGTGCATGACGTATACCGCACAGACGTTCCGTCGATGAAGACCACTCTCATGGCCAAAGGCATTCCCGACGCCGACGTGACTTTCTCGCCCGACTGCCGCTACATGTTCTACTACAAGAACGTTAAAGCTGACAAAGAGAGCGGGCCGATGCACCGTTACCGCGATCCCGACGACCGCATACCCGGCGACCGCGACCGCAGCTATATAATGCGTTACGATCTGCAGAGCCACGTCTCCGTACCCCTCACCTACGGCGGACAGACCACCGGCATCTACAGCTTCACCCCCGACGGCAGCAAGATGCTCTATGGCGTGACACAGCAGACACCCGACCGCTATCCTTTCTACAACACTACTCTGGTGCAGATGGACCTCAACACCATGAAGTGCGACACAGTGGTCAGAAAACTCGAGTCAACCCTGACATGCGCCACCTACTCTCCCGACGGGCGCGAACTCTTCATCGTGGCCGGACCGTCGGCCTTCGGCGGCATAGGCGCCAACTACGCTCCCCATGAGATCGGCAACGACTTCGACGGGCAAGGATACATACTCGACATTGCTGACGGCAAGACACGCGCCATGACACGCGACTTCGACCCCGCACTCATGGCCGACGCCACATGGAATCCCGCCGACGGCAAAATCTACTTCACGGCTGAAGACGGATTCCTGAAGCGCCTCTACCGCCTTGATCCGAAAAGCGGATCGATCAACGCACTCGACACCGAGGTGCAGACCGTGCGCTCGTTCAGCATCGGCGACAAGGAAGCCACATGGCTCGCCTACTACGGAGGCTCGTTCACAAGAGACGGTGCCGCATATCTGCTCAATCTGAAGAACGGACGCTCGCGCCTCGTGGCCGATCCCTTGGCCGAGACAACAAAAGATGTGACTTTCGGCGAAATGGAGCCGTGGAAGTTCACTGCCTCCGACGGCACGGTGGTCGACGGCTGGATGTGTCTTCCCCCCGACTTCGACCCGGCGAAGAAGTATCCTCTGATCGTGTATTACTACGGAGGCACCTCTCCCTCTAACGCGTCGTTCTACCATCTCTATTCACCCCAGGTGTTCGCCTCGCGCGACTATGTGGTCTACGTGCTCAACCCGAGCGGCACGACCGGATACGGCCAGGAATATTCCGCACGCCATGTCAACGCATGGGGCAAACGCACAGCCGACGAGATAATCGAGGGCACTAAAAAATTCTGTGCCGCCCATCCGTTTGTCAACGACAAGAAGATCGGATGCATCGGAGCCAGCTACGGCGGCTTCATGACCCAGTATCTCCAGACGCTGACCGACATCTTCGCGGCTGCCGTCTCGCACGCCGGGATCTCGAACGTCACATCATACTGGGGAGAGGGATACTGGGGATACTCCTACAATAGTGTGGCCGCCGCCAAGAGCTACCCCTGGACCGATCCGGAACTCTACACCCGCCAGGGCTCGCTGTTCAACGCCGACAAGATCCACACTCCCCTGCTTCTGCTTCACGGCACGGTCGACACAAACGTGCCGATCGGCGAGAGCATCCAGCTCTTCAACGCGCTCAAGATACTGGGTCGCGACGTGGAATTCATCACCGTGCAGGACGAAAACCACGTGATCTCAGGCTTTGACAACAAACTCGCATGGCAGAACACCATTATGGCCTGGTTCGCCCGCTACCTGCAGGATGATCCCCGCTGGTGGGAGAGCCTCTACGGCAAGTGATCAGCAACATACCCTTTACATACAATGACAAGAACCGACATATTTGCTGCTGCAATACTGTCAGCATCGCTACTCACCGGACTCTGCGCCTGCTCCACCAAAGGGGAGCAGGCGGAGGTCCGCGAGGAGGCGGCGCAGATCGAAGCCGCGCATCTCGACGGCCGCGAGGCCGCGAGAGCATTCGTCAACCGCAACTACAAAGACAGCCTCGAACTCCAGCACCAGCTTGTGGAAGCCGGATCACGGCGGTCGAAATATGACACTCTTCCGCAGAGTCTCGCCGCGTTCGACTCGGCTTTCATCTCGACAGTGCGCACTGTGAGGCCCGAGGTGGCCGCCGAACTTGAACACATGAGGCCGTCTGCACTGAAAGAAATGAAAGAAAAACAATAATGACAGGACAATACATAGCGGATCTGCTTCGGAATGAGGCAGCGCGAATAAACCGTCCTGAATTCATCGGCGAGGACCCAGTGCAGTTTCCTCGCCTTTTTGACACTCTTCAGGACATAGAGATAACCGCCCTGACCGTGGCTGCGATTTCGTGGGGACGCCGCGCCATGATCCTGCGCGACGCACGCCGTATGCTCGACATCATGGAGCGCCAGCCATACTGCTACATGATGGAGAAGGGCTACGAAACCCTTGATCCGGCACTCAACATACACCGCACTTTTTTCGGACGCGACCTGCAATGGTATCTGCGCGGACTTCGTGAAATATATCGCCGCCACGAATCACTCGACGCCTTCTCTGCATCGTCAGGGGCGGGACAGGACCCGTATCCGGCATGGAGACTTGCCGAAAGCATGCTGCGCATATCGGCCGATGCCAACGGGGGGAAGGGCTGTCCGCGCTGTCTGCCGACAAATATGCGCACCACAGCGTTGAAAAGAGTGAACATGGCGATGCGCTGGCTTGTTAGAGATGACGGAATCGTGGACATCGGCGTGTGGAAAAGCATACCGAAAAGCAGACTTTTCATCCCGCTTGACGTGCATGCCGGTAATACCGCAAGAGCACTCGGGCTGCTGAGCCGCAAGGCCAACGACCGCAAGAGCGTCGAAGAACTGACCGCAAGAATGAGAGAGATTTGCCCCAAAGACCCCGCGCTTATGGATTTCGCTCTTTTCGGCGTCGGAGTGCATGGAGAACTTGACCGCATTCTCGACACTCCCGGCAACACCGATATCATGACGACACACTGAAGCCGGCACTTTCCATTTATGAATCGTTTTACGAATGAAGAAACTTATCACTTTAATTCTGGGCATAGCCATGGCGCTGTCAGCGACAGCCGCCAACCCCAAACGCGAATTCCGCGGCGCATGGCTTCACGTCATAGGCCAGAGCCAGTGGCAGAACAAGAGCACCGAACAGGCCAAGGCATACATACGCGAACAGTTCGACCGGCTTCAGGACGCGGGCTGCAACGCAGTGATCTTTCAGGTCCGCCCGACAGCAGACGCCCTTTACAAATCAGACCTTGAGCCGTGGAGCGCATGGCTCACCGGCAAGCGTGGCAAAGCGCCATCGCCCATGTGGGACCCTATGGAATATGCCATCGGAGAGGCACACAGGCGCGGCATGGAGTTTCACGCTTGGCTAAACCCCTATCGCGTCACATCGACGGCAAAAGAGACACTGCCGACCGACCACATGTCGAACAAGCATCCTGAACTGTTCTTCCGATACAACGGCCAGATACTGTTCGATCCGGCCTATCAGGAGAACCGTGATTTCATATGCGACATCATCGGCGACATACTTGACCGCTACGATGTAGACGGCATACATATTGACGACTACTTCTATCCCTATCCTGCTCCGGGCAAAGCCATACCCGACGACAAGAGCTACGCAAAATTCGGCAAAGGGATAAACCGTGGAGACTGGCGGCGTCACAACGTGGACCTTCTGATCGAGCAGATGCACCGCACGATCAAGGAGAAGAAGCCCTGGGTGCGGTTCGGCGTCAGTCCGTTCGGGATATGGCGCAACCGCAAGAGCGATCCCCGAGGCAGCGACAGCTCAGGACTCCAGAACTATGACGACCTTTATGCAGATGTGCTTCTGTGGGCCAGAAACGGCTGGATAGACTATCTCGCACCCCAGCTCTATTGGAACCTCGACACCAAAGCCGCTCCGAGCCGCTCGCTCGCCAGGTGGTGGAACGACAACGCCAACGGCGTCGATATATACATCGGACAGGATGTAAAACGCACCATGGACGTGGCCGACCCGGGCAACCGCGACAAAAACGAGCTCGACACTAAAGTCAGGCTTTCAAGGAGGCTTCCAAATGTGAAAGGCAACGTCTGGTGGCACGGATACTGGGTGACAGGCAACTACAAGGGGGCGGCCGACTCTCTCGCCATGAAGTATCAGAGCACGATAGCCATACCCCCGGCATATGGTGACAGCCGCATAAGCCCGCGCACAATCAAGGATCTGAAGATAGAAAGCGACGGCGACAAGAGTTTCCTGACATGGAAAGCCCCTGCACGTCAGGGGCATGAGGAGGAGCCGACCGATGTCGTGAAATATGTGGTCTATGAATTCTTTCAGGGAGAATCTCAGGACATAGAAGACTCCCAGACCATAGTGGCTATGACACCATTCACGAAAGTCAGAATCACAGCCGACAAAGGCACGACATACGCAGTCACTGCACTCGACCGGATGAACCGCGAGTCAAAACCGATTTTCATCTACAACAAGTGACACAAACCCGAACCAGGGTAAAGACAGATCCCCTGTCAGGCAAAAGCCGACAGGGGATCAGTTGTTTCCTACTATTTCTATTCTGAGTCCAAGCGGAACAAGAAGTTTCTTGACTGTGCGCATCGACGGGTTTGCGTAACTACCCTCGATCGCCTTGATCATGCGCACACTCACTCCCGACATGTCGGCGAGCGTCTGTTGGGTGAGACGCAATTCCTGACGTCTCAGTTTGATTTCCTGTCCGATATCCATGGCAAGTTTTTGTTACTGTTGCTTTTGTTGCTTTGTCTCATGCTTTTGCTTTTGATTCGTCTCCTTATCATATTGCACGGCAAAAATACGCATTTTCAATTATTTATGAATAGAAAATGTGTAGCAAATAACAATTATTTACAGCTTTTAATTTTAATTCACATACCACTGCAATTATACAGCAGTTACATAGGGTAATTTTGCAGCGTAGAGATCAACCTCAAACTAACTTACACCAACTAAACCTGATTATGAAAAATTCAAGGAACGCCCGCCAGCAAAGAACAGCCGACTGCATCGGTCTCGTCACTATCTTCATCATCGGCCTTACGGCTGTGGCTTTACAGCTGCGCAGTCTGCTTTAGAGCTTGTTTAATAATAAATGTTGCCGTCAGGGTCGCATATCTTGCGACGATTTTTGGCATGTGACGATGGAGTGTACTTTATGTACACGACTGAGGAACAGGTCAAAAAGCGTCCAGGATATGCGAGACCGGAGGTAACTTAAGAACCCGACAGGCTCATGCTGAATTGCGAGACAATTGAAAAAAACTTTAAAATCGTGAGAAAGATTACCTCTGACCGGTCATTCACCGGCATATTTCCGCCTGCTCTTCAGTCGTTATGGATCCCCATAACTCCTTCATCGCAAGCGAAAATCTGCCCGGTGACTGACCGCCCTGACGGTAACATTTATTATTAAACAAGCTCTTAACCTATCTGATGCGGGCTTCTTTCGGCGTCCCGGAGGTACGCAGCTCCCGGCCGGACGCGACAGACGTGGAATCAGCTGCCGGCTTTTCCGAATTTGGCGCAACGCGGGGAGTAGCACAGCGTGACTATGAAGCCGTCGGAAAGATAGGAATAGACTCTCAACGGCACACGCTCCTTGCCGATCCTCACCTCCCCGAAGAATTTTTCGGGGAGTTCTTTAGGAATATTATCCATGCCGAATTCCACAGGGTCAAACACCGGAACAGCCGGAGCGAGACGCGGCAGCCATATAATGCGGATATCACTCCGGAAATCGATACCTTCGGCGAAAGCCGCCTTGTAGGCAGCCTCCTTTACTGTCCATGCCTGGACATTGAGCGTGAGATCCTCCTCCGGGATCATCGCAAGTTCCTCATCTGACAAAAAGCGCTCTCTGATGCGGAGCACCTGCGTGCGGTCGGCTCGTTCGGCATCGATTCCCATAGCGGCACGGTCGCTGAACGCATCGAGGCTCACCTCAGGTGTCGGCGGCAAAGTGGCTACGGCAAGGAAGCCGTCACAGTGGGTAACGGAAATTCTTGATGTCTCGCCATAAAGAAAGGGAGCGCCGTTGCGGAAATGCCCGATCTCACGATATACATCTCTGCCATTCTCACAATACACCTGCCTGGCCATGTCGAGCCAGACTTTTCCTCTATAGTGCTCTCCTCCTGTTATCTCCTCGACTTTGATTCCGGGCACAGTCGGATGCCTCCAGTATATGAAATCCATAAGCAAATGTTTCAATTTATCCGACGACAGCGGGAGTGAGCGTCACCTTGACTTTCACGATGCGGTGTTTCTCCATCTGGATAACCTGCAGACGCAGCGGGCCGCGCTCGAATGCCTCCTTGGTTGTCGGGAAGTCTCCCTTGATCTCAAGAAGAAGACCGGCAAGAGTCTCAGCGTCGCCGATCTCACCCAAAGACTCCTCCCCTATGTCGAGCGCACGGCAGAAATCGGCAAGAGCCACTTTCGCCTCGAAAATATAGGTATCGGGGGCAATCTTGCGGTAGAGTCTGTCAGCCTCGTCATATTCATCATCAATGTCGCCCACAATCTCCTCGATCACATCCTCGAGCGTCACGATGCCCTGTGTGCAGCCGTATTCGTCGATAACGATGGCTATGTGCATCTTGCGCTTTCGGAAATCCTCAAGAAGATCGCCGAGCACACGCGATTCGGGCACAAAGTATGCCTCGCGTATCAGTGACTGCCATTCCGGGCGATCGGTCTTGCCTATATATGGCAGAAGATCCTTGCTGTAGAGTATGCCACATATTGAGTCCTGACTTGTGTCATAGACCGGAATGCGGGAGTAACCGGAGTCAAGGATCACCCCTACCGCTTCATCCCAACTGTCGTGAAATTCAAGCGAAGTGACGTCGACCCTCGAAATCATCACCTCTCGGGCTTCACGCTCGCCGAATGAAAGAATACCCTCAAGCAATTCCTTGTCTTTTCCCTCCTGCACATCAGAGATCTCGAGAGCCTTCTCAAGCTCGTCGGTCGATATGTTCTCCTCTTTTTTGGTTACGATACGGTTGACGATAAACGTGGATCGGACCATGATCCTTGCCAGCGGCCCGAACATAGCATAGAGCAATGAGACGCCGGGCTCGGCCATTCTGACCCACTTCATGGTGCGCCCGCGCGCCACAAGCTTGGGGAATATCTCACCGAAGAGCAGCAGCAGAAAAGTCATGAAGACTGTCTGCACAAGAAAGCTGACAAGCGATGAATTGAACCTGGCCACCTGATTGATGGCAAACGTCAGCACGACGACCATCATGATGTTGACTAGATTGTTGGCTATGAGTATCGTGGCGAGAAGCCGCTCCGGGTTGCGAATCAGCCTGAACGCCCTCGCATCTCGAGAATCTTCCGACTCCTCGAGGTCATCGATTTCCTGCGGCGAGAGTCCGAAAAATGCGATCTCGCTGCCCGACACAAAGGCCGAGAGCAGCAGACAGCAGACCACGACAAGTATGAGCGACGACCACGCCACCCAGTCCGGAGGAGCGTTAAACAAAACTGAGGGGATATCGTGTGAGAGTGATATATCAAGCGGCACAGTGGCCGGCAAAGGGTCTGTATCCAATTTCTTAGGAATGTTGATTATGATGCAAATTTAAGTCTTTTTACTCTTATATGCAAGAACCGACGCAATTTCACACCAGTTCTATGACGTCTTCGTTGACATACCACAGATATCCTTTGACATCAGTATACATGCCTGTCGCCGCGAGACGGCGCACGTATCCCGCAATCTGGCGGCGGTATTTGCCTGATCTGTCATATCGACCGAACTTGTAATCCACCACCTCCGCATGACCGTCAGGATATACAAGAATCCTGTCGGGACGGCGTGACACCTGCCCTGCCTTCAGGATGGGACGCTCGTTTATCACACGTGCCGTCCCGTCGAACCATCGCGCCACCGTGGGGCGCGAGAGCCGGGAGGCGAGATCATCCTCGATCTGGCGCGCGAGCTGCGGAGTCATGAGTCCGGCGAGGGAGAGATGGCGCACCGAGGCATGAAGATCGGCCGGCACCTTCACACGGGCGAGCACAGCATGCTTGATATTGCCCTCCGAACGGGGATCAAGATCCTCCAACCCATCCTCAGGCACATCGGCCGCGTTAATTATTTCCACCACATCACCCTGACAGTAACGAAGCTCATCTCCCTTCGGCACCGACGAGCAATAATCGCCGATCAAGTCAGGTTCCTTCGCCGGGAGAGCATCTGGCTGCCGCGGGCTGATGCCTGCGGATTTCTTTTCCTTGCCACGCAGCGACTCCTCGCGCATGGCCTTTATATCCTCCACACGCTCCCCGGCCCGGATCACAAACGGCTCCGAATCAGACATTCGCGGAGCGAACCTCACGTCACAGGCATAAAGACGCGCATCAGGGGCGATGCTTTCATCTTCGGGGCGTTCGCCGAGACCTTTCAGGAAATCGACCAGATAGCGCCCCATCTCGTAGTATTTGGCGCCTCCGTCGGAAAGGTCTTTCACTTTCTTACTTTTTTTTGCGGGAGCAGGCACGATCTCGGGAGCCACATTCATGGCAGGGCTGAATATATACAGCTCACGACCCGCACGTGTGAAACCGACATATGCCGAATTGAGGCTGTCCATGCGCACCATGTCGTAATAGTCGTAAAGAAGACCACTGTGAGACGTATTCTCAAGCATCGACGATGTCTCGACCGGAATATAAGGTGGCAGTTTCATATCGGAGCACGATATACTTTCAGGTCTGACCCAGCGCCATTCCTTCTTGCTGATGCTTAGATGATCGGCCATGTTCCACTTCGCAAACGGAATTATAACGCAGTCATATTCGAGACCCTTCGACTTGTGGATCGTGAGCACCTGCACGGCGTCGGTATCTTCGGGCGACGAAATGGAGGCAGAGAGCGACTTGCGCTCCCACCATTTGAGAAACGATCCGAGGTCTGTGGGATGAGAGTCGCAATATTCCAGCACAATATCCTGAAAAGCTGCAAGATAAACAGCATTTTCACGCCTGACGGCATCCGGCACGAAGCGGGCCACAACCGCCTCGACAAGAGCCGGAATGGCAAGAGACTGCAGACTGTCGAGCATTTCGGTGACCGCCCCCATGTCGGGACGCTCGGCTATGAACGCGTCAAGCAGCTCGGCCATAGGCCGGTCCTGACGTCCCATGGAATAGAACTTGAAGCCCGACTCCATCTCCGTCCAGTTGCCGACTCCCTTGCGCAACCGCTCCTCCTCGGAATTTATCTCAGGATTGAATCCACGCGCCATGTTGCCGAGCACTCCGAGCACAATCCTGACAGCCGGAGAAGCGGCAATCTTGAGCGACTGTTCGGAAACGAACCGAATCTCGGCAGCCGGGTCATCCATCCGGGCATTGTATTCGACAAAAGAGCGAATTATGCTCTCACCTTCCAATCCGGTGCCGACAAGCACGGCAATGTCGCGCTGACGATAGCCTCGTGCGCACAGTGATGCCACTATCTCAGGCACGCGGGCGGCCACATAGCCGTTAAAATCCGTCTGGTCGCGTCCCGGAAAAATCACTTCCACATATCCGCCGGCGTTCTTCTTGAACGGAGTCTGGGCCACATTGGCATAAAGCGGCCCGAACATGCGGCGCCGGTCCGGCTCAAGAGCCGCCTCCCGGTCAAGACGCGACACGAGGTAGCTGAAAAACGAGTTGTTGAAACGCACGATTCCCGGCAGACTGCGGTAATTGGTGTTCTCCTCCGGCCGGTCGCCGAGAGTCCTGACCGAATCGCCGAACTGCTCCGGCACGACTGTGGTGATCAGCGAGGGATCGGCGTTGCGGAAGCGGTAGATGCTCTGCTTGGCATCGCCGATTATGAGATTGTCGTTGTCGCGGCTCATGCTCTCCTCAAGCAGGGGGCGCAGGTTTTCCCACTGGAGCCGCGAGGTGTCCTGAAACTCATCGATCAGAAAATGGTCGAGATACGTGCCGAGCCGCTCGTATATGAACGGCGCGTCGCTGTCGCCGATGACACTGCGGAGTATCATCGACGTCTCGCCGAGCTCGACCGAGTTCGTGTCCTGCAGGTATTCGCGTCGCTTACGCTCCACGATGCTGAACAGCGCGAGATAAGGAAGATTGACCGCATAAAGCCGCCAGTGCCGATATTCGGGGCTGCTACATTCGGTGATGAACCGTGACAATGCGGAGGCCGCTTTCGCGACCGATATTTTTATCTGCTCCGATTCTATTACGTCGGCAAGAGCCTCCGCCACCTTGTTCTTTTCGAGATAGGCGGGATCAATAAAATACGCAAGCCGGGGATCTGGCTCACGCTTCCATTCACGCGCCGGAGCATCGGCGATTTTAATAACTCGCGACACGAACTTGCCGACATCCGTGCGCGATGACGCTGCGAGCATGTCGGCGGTCAGAAGCGCACGAATGGCGCGGCATTCCTTGCGCAGGGCCATGAACGCGTCACGCACAGGAGTCTCGTAACGAGCGGCAAGACCCTCATAAAGTGCGATAAAGTCCGGATTGCCGGCGAAATAACGCTCCATCTCGTCGCGGATGAGTTTGTATTCCTCATTCTCAAGACGGTTGACGGATTTCACGAAATCTTCATACGGGTTGACGGCATTGCTGAAAGATGAGGAGCCGCTGTACTGACGTGTGAATATGTTCCACTTCGCGTCCGCACGATCCATAAGCTGGCGTATCCAATAGGGAGTGTTGCGGTCGTCGGGAGAGGCGTCGATCTCCTCAAGGGCACCGTCGACTCCGACCTGCGACAGAAACTCCGAATCAAGTTCAACCTGATAGGTGTCGTTCAGATCCGACTCATAGGCAAAAGTCCGGAGCACAAGCTGGAAAAAGGAGTCGATTGTCGAGACCTTGAAATCGGAATAGTTTTCAAGAAGGAGAGCCAGAGCCTTACGGCATACCGCAGCCACCCGCTCGGGACCGACTTTGAGAGCGGAGACAAAGTCATCCATATAGTCGGGGCTCTTGATTCTCGCGGTGCCATCGGGGGTATGCTCCCACTCCGCCTGGCGCATTGCAAGTTCGAAGAGTTTGTCGACTATCCGCTGCTGCATCTCGCCGGTTGCCTTGTTGGTAAATGTCACAGCGAGTATGTGCCGGGCGGACTCAGCAAGTTCCGCGTCTGTGCGCAGCCGTCTCGGCGATCCCTCCACGCTCACCGTGATGAGATACCATATATATTTCTTCGCCAGCGTGTAGGTCTTTCCCGAACCTGCCGACGCCCTATGCAAGTCAAGCATTTACAAACCTTTTAAGAGCTTGTTAATTAGCAGTGTCTGATCCATTATGCCCGGCAGCTCTCATCGCGGGACGGCAATCTTATAGCCGTCGGCTTTCAGAAGTTCAAGCACCTTGGCCGCAACATCGCCCTGGATCAGTATCTCGCCGCCGCGTGAGCTGCCGCCTGTGCCGAGGCGCTTTTTGAGCGATGCGGCCACAGCGGCCACTTCGTCGTCGCTGATCGTGAACCCCTCGATGATCGTGGCCACCTTCCCCTTGCGGCCCTTGCGGTCGACAATGACACGAAGGGTGTCCTTCTTCCTGATTTCAGTCTCCTCGCGGGGAGTTTCCCCGGCGTCACCCTGCGGAAGATCCTCACGGAGCTGTCCGAGCATTTCCTTCCAGTCCATATGTCAGAGCTTGCGTGCGAGATCGTCAAGAGATTCGGGACGGTCGACAAGATCGCCCGCCGCGTCATAAATAAACACAGCCGGCAAAGTGCCGAGGTTGTAGTCGATCACAGTGTTAGAGGCCGTGCCGTTGGGATCAAGCACCGTTATCCAGGGCAGGTTCGAGGCAGCCTCGCGCCATTCATACTGGCCGGTATCGAACGATACCTGATAAAACTCCACCGTTCCCCCCTTAGACTCGTATATGCGGGCCAGCTGGCGGTTGAAATCCGGAGACTCCGGAGTGTTCATCATGGAGAAGACCACGACAACAGGCTTCCCCTTGCCGACCACGTCTGAAAGCCTTACGTTCTTGCCTTTCTCGTCAGGCAGGTCTATGTCGAGCACACGCAATTCGTTGGCCCTGATGACAGTCTTCTTGCCTTGAGCGGAATTGCGCGCGCGCATGGCCTGCAGAGACACCTCCTTCACCATGCGTCCGTGCGGATCGTCAGGCCGGTAATTTTCGAACTGAGTTGCGACTGCGGCATAGTATTTCGCGTCTTCAGCGTCGGCTGGATCATAAAGCGGTTTGCCGTCTACGATCTTGGTCAGCAGATAATAGCTTACAATCGAGCCGCGGCCATCGCGGATATACTCAGAATAGACCTTGCGTTTGAAATCGGCAAGAGCAGCCGAATCAGGGTTTTGCAGAGCTATAAGCTCCTTTTCGAAAGCGGCCATGCGTTCAGCCTGGGGTGTGCCCGAAAGCAAGAAATCAGACCCGAAACCGGCATCGGAGGTTGTCAGCGTCAGATTCTCGATCGAATCGACCGGAAAATACACGAACCGGTCGCCGAGCGACAGACGGTAAACCTCGGGCGAGGCCGGCGCGTCGGCCTTGATCGAGAACTTGCCAGTGCCTCCGATTCTCACCGAATCGACAGGAATCCACCTGCCGTGGAAATCTGACTTCTCAAGCACGATCGACTTTCCTTCGGCGCCATACACCTCGCCGTCAATCTTGAATTCGGGGCCTCCGCAAGATGAGAGAGCCAGACAAAAAACTGCCACAGAGGCAGCAGCATATGATATTTTCATGATTGCTGTGATTAGAAAAAGCGAAAAGGGCAGACCGACATACCGGGAGACAGAAACAGGCGCGGCGCACGGCCGCAAAGGCCGGATCCGGCACAACACAGGCATAACCGGTCTTATTTTTTACAAATTTACGAATTAATTACAGAATTTCTCAAAGAATTGGAATAAAATTAGTAAATTTGTGGGAATAAAAGAATATGTACGTTTCGGCATGTGCCCGCACAGGGCAGTCAGACAACATCAGCGAAGAAAAACAATAACGAATTTTTAAGATGAATCCAGTAAAGAAAACCATCGCCCTGCCCGACGGCCGTGAGATCACGATCGAGACAGGCAAGCTGGCCAAGCAGGCCGATGGAGCGGTAGAGGTGCGCATGGGCAACACCATGCTACTTGCCACCGTATGCTCGGCCCGCGAGGCCGGAGAGGGAGTTGACTTCATGCCCCTCACAGTCGAATACAAAGAGAAATACGCTTCGATCGGCCGTTACCCCGGCGGATTTCTTAAGCGCGAGGGACGCGCGAGCGACTATGAGATCCTCACGTCGCGTCTTGTGGACCGCGTGCTCCGTCCTCTCTTCCCCGATGACTATCACGCAGACACATTCGTCAATGTGACTCTCTATTCGGCCGACGAGAATGACGCACCCGACGCGCTTGCCGGCATTGCCGCATCGGCCGCGCTCGCATGCAGCGACATACCGTTCAACGGTCCCATCTCCGAGGTGCGCGTGGCCCGTGTCAACGGCGAATGGGTGATCAACCCCACATTCGACCAGATCGAGGAAGCCGACATCGAGCTGATGGTCGGTGCCACTTACGACAACATCATGATGGTCGAGGGCGAGATGAACGAGGTGTCGGAAGCCGAGCTTCTCGAGGCACTCAAAGTAGCGCATGCCGAAATCAAGAAACACTGCCAGGCCCAGCTGGAACTCATGAAAGAGGCCGGCAAAGAGGAGAAACGTACATACTGCCACGAGATCAACGACGACGAGCTCCGTCAGGACGTCCATGACAAATGCTACGACAAGGCATATGCCATTGCCCGCACCGGCGCGGCCGACAAGCACTGGCGGGCCGAGCAGTTCGGCAAGATCTGCGAGGAATATCTCGAGGCACTCCCCGAGATGACCGAGGAACAGCTTGAGAAATACACCGCCGACCAGCGCAAGGCGATGGTGAAGCGTTACTACCATGACGTGGAGAAAGAGGCTATGCGCCGCTGCGTGCTCGACGAAGGTATCCGCCTCGACGGCCGCAAGACCACAGAAATCCGCCCGATCTGGTGCGAGATCGACTATCTGCCCGGTCCCCACGGAGCGGCAGTATTCACCCGCGGCGAGACCCAGGCTCTTGTGACCACCACTCTCGGCACAACACTCGACGAGAAGATAATCGACGATGTGCTCAACCAGAGCAAAGAGCGCTTCCTGCTGCACTATAACTTCCCCCCCTTCTCTACAGGCGAGGCACGCCCGCAGCGCGGCGTAGGCCGCCGCGAGATCGGCCACGGCAACCTTGCGCACCGCGCGCTCAAACGCATGTTCCCCGACAACTTCCCCTACACCTGCCGCATCGTGTCGGACATCCTCGAATCCAACGGGTCGTCTTCCATGGCCACTGTCTGCGGAGGCACACTGTCGCTGCTCGACGCCGGCGTTAAGATGAAGCGTCCTGTGGCCGGTGTGGCAATGGGTCTCATCTCCGACAAGGGAAATGTGAAATATGCCATACTCTCCGACATTCTCGGCGACGAGGATCATCTCGGCGACATGGACTTCAAGGTGACCGGAACGACCAAGGGCATCACCGCCACCCAGATGGACATCAAGTGCGACGGCCTCAGCTACGAGGTGCTTGAGAAAGCCCTCGACCAGGCACGCGACGGACGCCTGCACATACTCAACATAATCAACGAGACCATACCCGAGCCTCGCGAGGACTACAAGCCTCACGTGCCGCGACTGATCACAATCGAGATCCCGAAAGAGATGATCGGAGCCGTGATCGGTCCCCAGGGCAAGGTTATCCAGGGCATCCAGGAGGAGACCGGAGCCACCATCTCGATCGACGAGGATGAAAAGCTCGGCATCGGCCGCGTGGAAATCGCATCGAAAGACAAGGCAAGCATCGACGCAGCCCTTGCGAAGATCAAGGCCATCGTGGCTCAGCCCGAGGAGGGAGAGACCTACGAGGGCACTGTCCGCTCCATTCTCGACTTCGGAGCGTTTGTGGAGTTCATGCCCGGCCGCGACGGACTTCTCCATATCAGCGAGATCTCATGGGATCGCCTTGACAGCATGGAGGCGAGCGGCCTCAAAGAGGGCGACAAGCTCACCGTCAAACTTATCGAGATTGACAAGAAGACCGGCAAATACCGTCTGTCGACCCGCGTGCTGACACCGAAACCCGAAGGTTACGTGGAGCGCGAGGCCCGTCCGCGCCGCGAAGGTGGCGACAGAGGCCCGCGTCCTCGCCGTGACGGCGACCGCGGACCGCGCAGAGATGGCGACAGAGGTCCACGCCGTGACGACCGCGGACCGCGCACTTTCAAACACAACAACAACGACTAAAAATGACAGTGCCGGCAAGTCTGGCGTGTCTTCCCTGAAATAGAGATCGTTTAAACTACTTAATAAAAGCGATGCTGGCCCGACCACGGCCAGCATCGCTTTCTTGTATGACGCGACAGAACAGCGTTTCTGCCAGTCCTGCCGGACCTTGACAAGCCTATCCACAAGTCATAATCAATAAGAACGAGCCATAATCGCAGACATTTCATTCATACATATAAAAAAGGAACGCATGCCGCGTGAGGACATGCGTTCCTTTTTTTATCTGTCTACGAATCTGTGATGACCGGATCTGCTGTCATGCATATCCGGACACAAGTCCGTCAATGTTCTCCATGTCGGGTTTCCAGACTCCTTCGGAATCCATCTCCACGAGATCCATTATGTCGTAGATGTCAACGGAGTCCGGAAGTGTCACGGTCTCCTCCTCCTCGACAATACGCGCGGCACCGGTAGCAGTGTCGACAGCGAGCTGGGCGTCATCCCATGCCTCGGTTGCGGCCACATATTCGCTCACCGCCGCCACCACAGCATTCTTCAGTTCATCTGAGTTCATGACTGTCAGTTGCGGTTGCCTCCGAAGATACGGAGCAGGTAGAGGAAGAGGTTGATGAAGTCGAGATAGAGGTTGAGAGCTCCGATCGTGGCAAGCTTGTCGGCAAGCGAAGGCTCAAGGTTTACCTGAGCGAGACGCTTAACCTGCTGGGTGTCCCACGCGGTGAGGCCGACGAATATCAGCACTCCTGCTATCGAGATGATCCACTCGAATCCGCTGCTCTTGACGAAGATGTTGACCACAGAGGCTATGATCAGGCCTATGAGAGCCATGAAGAGATATGAGCCGATCTTCGTCAGGTCGGTCTTGGTGAAATAACCGTAGACAGACATCGCGCCGAACGTACCGGCGGTTATGAAGAACGTATAGACGATCGAACCGATGCGATAGATCAGGAATATGGGTGCGAGCGAGGCTCCCATGAGCGCGGAGAATAGGATGAAACATCCGATCACCGCTCCTGTCGACATCTTCTGGATCCGGGCCGGAAGAATCCATGCCATGGCGATCATGACGATGAACATTCCCCAGTACACGATCTGGTTGCCTATGAAGAATGACAGCATGGCCGGGCTTGACGCCACTCCGAGAGCGCAGAACGCCGACACGAGAAGGCCGATAAACATGCGCACATAGACGCGTTTCATCACCGAGTTGGTCTGCTCTTTTACACTTGCCTCGTTCCCGTAATAGGGAGGAGGGGTAACATTGTGATTGTTATAGTCCATAAAATAAATATGAAGGTTGATAAGTGTTTTTAGATTCAGTATTATTCGTTAAACGTCGTGGAATGCCGCTTTGTTATGAGCGGTCTTCAATATTCCTCCCCTCCGCGGATTCTTATCCATGTTACGAGGCGCGAGGGCGTGCCCGGATCGCGTCGCCATGACGGGAGCGAGGGGGTCTGTCGGGTGCAGACAAGCGAATGACGGATGTTGGCCGGATCGACCCCGCACATGACAAGCCGCCGGCGATTTACGGATTCAAGATCGAGGTTGCGCTCCCCGATGACGCAGTTGGAGAAACCGGCCTGACGGAAATCGCTGACCATCTCCGGACTGACTTCGTAACATCTGCCGCATACCGACGGCCCGAAGGCTGCCTGGATCCGTGCCGGAGATGCGCCGCATGACTTCAGGACATCGACCGTCCCGGTCACTATGCCTCCGAGCGAGCCCTTCCATCCGGCATGGACGGCCGCCACGGCGCGTATGTCGGGGGCATAGAGAAGGAGTGGCACACAGTCGGCGGTGCGGACTCCTATCCTGACTCCGGGCAAGAACGAGACAAGAGCGTCGGTATCGGGGAAATCACCGGCATCTCCGGCGGAGCGGATTACTCCGACGCGGCATGAATGGGTCTGCCGGGGCATAAGAACCGGAAACGGGAGTCCGGACGCATCCGCCCGGACTCCCGCCTCTATTCCTTCGTAACGGAAATCGATATATGTCATGTCACATGCGTTCCGGCATCTCTATGCCGAGAAGAGACATGGCCGAGCGGAGTGTGCGGGCCACCACCCACGATATGAGCAGACGCTGGTTGCGGACAGCGGCATCCTCCTCGCGAAGTATCGAATAGTCGTGATAGAACTGGTTGTATTCCTTGGCGAGATCATAGGCGTAGTTGGCCACAAGCGCCGGAGAATATGTGCGGCCGGCGTCGGCCACTGCGTTGCGGAAATCGTCGATCTTGCGTATGAGCACTGCCTCCTTGTCGTTGGGAACTCCGGTGACGGGCGCGGCGGGATCGAAACCTTCGGCTTTGCGGAGCACCGAACGGATACGGGCGTAGGTGTACTGTATGAATGGGCCGGTGTTGCCGTTGAAGTCGATCGACTCCTTGGGATTGAAGAGCATGTTCTTGCGCGGGTCAACTTTGAGAAGGAAGTATTTCAACGCGCCGAGGCCGACCATGCGCGACACGTCCGCCGCTTCTTCGGGCGACATGTCGGCGAATCGCTCGGCGCTCATCTCGGCGGCAGAGCCGATCATGGTGTCGATAAGGTCATCGGCGTCGACCACCGTGCCCTCGCGCGATTTCATCTTTCCTTCGGGAAGCTCGACCATGCCGTAGGAGAAGTGCACGAGATCCTTGCCCCATTTGAACCCGAGCCTGTCGAGCAGAAGTGAAAGAACCTGGAAGTGATAGTTCTGCTCGTTGCCCACGACATAGACCATCTTGTCGATGGGATAGTCCTGATAGCGGAGTTTGGCTGTGCCTATGTCCTGGGTCATGTAGACCGACGTGCCGTCGGCACGCAGGAGCAGCTTGTGGTCGAGACCCTCGGCGGTGAGATCTGCCCATACGGATCCGTCATCCTTGCGGTACATCATGCCTCCGTCGAGACCTTTGAGCACAAGATCCTTTCCTTCGAGATATGTGTCGGATTCGTAATATATCTTGTCGAACGAGACTCCGAGACGGCGGTATGTCTCATCGAAACCGGCATAAACCCAGGAGTTCATTTTCTCCCACAGCGCACGGACCTCAGAATCGCCCTGCTCCCACTTGCGGAGCATCTCGCGCGCCTCGGCCATAAGAGGCGACTTCTCCTTGGCCTCCTCTTCCGAAAGGCCGTCGCTCTCCATGAGCTCTCTGACCTCATCTTTGAAATGACGGTCGAACGCCACGTAGAAATCTCCGATCAGGTGGTCTCCCTTCTTTCCTGCGGATTCGGGGGTCACGCCTTCGCCCCACTTCTGCCAGGCGAGCATCGACTTGCAGATATGGATGCCGCGGTCGTTGACAATGTTGGTCTTGACAACTTTGTGGCCGTTGGCCTCGAGGATGCAGGCGAGCGAGTAGCCGAGCAGATTGTTGCGCACATGTCCGAGGTGGAGCGGCTTGTTGGTGTTGGGCGAGGAGTATTCCACCATGACAAGGTCGGAATTCTCATCGGCCTTGCGGAGACCGAAATCCTGATCGGCTGCAATTGCCTGAAGAAGGTCAAGCCAGTAATTGCGGCTTACCGACAGGTTGAGAAAACCTTTGACGGCATTGAACTTCTCGACGGCCGGCACATTGGCGGCCATCCATTCGCCGATTTCATTTGCTGTGGCTTCCGGAGCCTTGCGCGACATCTTCAGCACCGGAAACACCACTACTGTCATGTCGCCCTCGAATTCCTTCTTGGTAGCCGAAGGCATGAGAGTCTCCGGATCGACATCGGCTCCGTAAAGGGCCTTGACCGCATCGGCGGCCCCGCGGGCTATGATATTTTCAATTGTCATCTGTATTCTATTTCTTATTAGACTGCTTAAACTGCAAAATTAACAAATTTTCCGCAAAACTCCCAATTCTGACATAAGAGCGCATTCAACGCAGACTTTACCACATAATAGCTGCCATCGCGACGCGGAATATTATCCCAATCACCTTTCATGGCCGCAGCCCTTCCCTTCTCTTGAAATTTGGATGCTCCATCCAGCGTGGAATTTATAGAATCCACCCATTCGCTTATAGGCGAAAAGAACTTCGACTCCTCGGCATTGACCAAAAGCACATACTGATTTTTGACGTCTACCTCGCCGTTCTTGAAGTTGGGAGACATGGCCGTATAACTGACCTCAATGTCTGCTTTGTTCTGTGCCATTGCAGATATTGCCACTAAGCACATGACGATTGATGTGAGTATATGTTTCATAATTATTTTAATAATCAGTTTCCCATGCTTGTCGCTGGCGGTCATATTTCGGAAGATTTGCAGGAGTACCATCGGCATTCATTTTTATGCCTTGTGCCGCCATCATGCTCTCAAAATTGTTTTCATAGTGCTCATGGTCGGCGAGAATCTGCTTTCGTTCTCCTTTGGTGTAATCTTTTACTGAATAGACCGAAGGAATTGCTTGTTTGGTGTAGCCTATCTCTTTTGCCTCTATTATAAAGCCATCACCGCCATCGGCGCTTAGAATCATTCCCGGCAGACCGTGAAGTTTCCAAGGCCCGTCATGTACCGGGATTTCCGGTGAGAACCAAGCTTTCCAGATTCTGCCATGATATTTGGTTTGTGCCATTATACATTCAAAACCAAGTATATTCTTTGTGGAATCTTCAATTACTGTCCACTTCATTTCAGACATGGGTTCTTCATAACGCCATAATTCATCTGACTTGAGGTCGTAAACAGACATCTGTCGATGTTCAGATTCTTTCGACACATATAAATGAAGTTGTTCAAACTTATTTCAAGATGTTAATAATACAGTAAAATAATAAAAATACAGCGCATTCAGCAAAGGG
>VSPN01000034.1 GCA_009775355.1 Muribaculaceae bacterium | reverse complement strand
GTGACTCCTACAGGATTCAAACCTGTAACCTTCTGATCCGTAGTCAGATGCTCTATTCAGTTGAGCTAAGGAGCCTTGCAATCATTTCCGATTTGCGATTGCAAAATTACTACTTTTTTTTGAACTGACAAAATTTTGAGGCAATTTTTTTGATATTTTTTCTCAAAATTAACGACATGCATCATATTCGACACTGCAAACTCCCTGAATGCCAGGGATCGGAGGCGAAAGTTTCGTGATACACACTTTTACATCCGAAATCAATGTCCATCTGTCGAGCACAGTGTCTGCAATATAGCTTGACACCGATTCGAGGAGCAGCCACTCCCGTCTCATCGCCTCCGCAACCACATCGTAGATATCGGCGTAAGAAACAGTCGTGTCAAGATTCTCGGATCTGAATCCCGAGGCATCAGCTACAGCCGTCAGATCGACCCGGAATTCGTTGCCGACGCTTCTTTCCTGATCAAACACTCCTATGCGTGAATAAAAGCACAGACCATTGAGCCGGATCACAAACCGCCCCATCAACACATCGGGATCTTGCCTACACGGCGTTCGTGACGCCCGCCCTCATATGTAGCATCGAGATATGCATCAAGAATCTCGACAGCTTCGTCGCGGCTGACAAACCGAGCCGGAATCACGAGAATGTTGGCATTGTTGTGCTGTTTGGCAAGAGCCGCGATCTCCGGCAGCCAGCAAAGAGCCGCGCGTATGCCCTGATGCTTGTTGAGAGTCATGCATATGCCGTTGCCGCTTCCGCACATGGCGACTCCAAACGCGCACTCGCCCGATTCCACTGCGTCCGCCGCAGGATGTGCGTAATCTGGATAATCGCATGACTCTGTGGAGTGTGTGCCGAAATCTTCGATTTCATAACCGCGTTCGCGCATAAGGCCGATAAGGAACTTCTTGAGTTCATAGCCTGCGTGATCGCATGCAAATGCTACTTTCATAGGTGTTAGGTATTATAATGATTATGTGTTTTTATGAGAAATGGCGGCTCTTGAAAGCGAACCTGACCATGAAATAATTGAGAGGAACGCATATGGCCAATGCCGGGAGAAGCGCAAGCGTAGGGCCGACTATTCCCTTGAATATGGCCACAAGACCGGTCTGCATACCCATATTGACAAGATGGCTCGCTGCGAATGCAAGCCCTTTCTTGGCGTTAGGATCACTGTGAAAGGTAAAGAAGCTTGACAGCAGAAAATTAGCCACAAAGCTTATGGCATAGCTTATCATGGTTGACACCACTGCCGGGACTCCGACTGCATGAAGAAACACCACATACATGCCATACTGCAGCAATGTGCAGAATCCGCCGACAAGCGCAAACCTTATAACCTCGGCTTTTCTACCATCATCTTTCAGGAAACTTCTGATATCCATAGACTGAGGGATTTTCAGTTTACAGTCTTGTCCTCGACATCTCCATCTGACACCTCTCCGCTGTCGTGCCCGGTTTCACGGCAATCTCTTTCAATATCCTCGTTGATCGAGAAGATGTAGTCAAGTATCTCCTGACGCCCGCGCCCTTTTTCAGACGAAGTGATGAAGACCGGCGGGAGCGACGCCCATGTCAGGCTCAGTTCGCGACAATAGGCATCTACATTTCTCTGCGCCGCTACTGGTCCGAGTTTGTCGGCTTTTGTGAAGACTATCGCAAACGGAACCTCGTGTTCTCCGAGCCAGTCCATGAACTCGACGTCAATCTTCTGCGGATCATGCCTTATGTCTATAAGCACAAACAGACACGCGAGTTGCTGCCTTTCGAGAATATAGTCATTGATAAGGCGTGTGAGTTTCTCTCTCTGCTCCTTTCCCCTTGCGGCAAACCCGTATCCGGGAAGATCGACAAGAAACCATCGGCCGTCATCCATCGAAAAATGATTGATCAGGAGAGTTTTGCCCGGAGTCTGCGAGGTTTTGGCCATCTTTTTGCTTTTGCAGAGCATGTTGATCAGCGAAGACTTGCCGACATTAGACCGACCTATGAATGCATATTCCGGAACACCTGTCGCCGGACATACAGTGACATCCGGGCTGCTAAGATGAAATTTTGCGTTTCTGATATCCATGGTTATACCGAATACTCCACACCTCATCCGAAGCAGGCAGTGTGGATCAGACGAAGACTTCGGTCAGTGTCTGATGCTTTGGTTATTATAGCGATTGTTGTTTCCGATGCGCCGTCTGACACGGCCTTTACCTCAATACCATCGCGCTGGAGCGTATTGACAAGACGCGGCCCGAGTCCGCGAACCTCCCTGATCGACTCGCGAACCACAGCGATCACCGACAGATCCTTTTCAAGAGAAACACCTGTCACCTCCCCCGACTGGAGCTCCGGAGCGAATTCCTGCCTCAGAATCCCGACAGCGCGGTCAGCATCATTCGCTGACAATGCCATGGAGAAAGAAGTCTCCGTGTTAGGCTGGGCTACAAGAAATATGCTTACACCATTGCGAGCCATGGCATTGTACGACCGGGAATTGATCTGGGCGACATTTGACGTCAGGCTTCCGGAAACCGAAACCATGCACGTATTCTTGACTGATGAGACTCCCCTTACGTCAGACGACAGGTTTTCCGACCCGTCAGTGATAAGAGTCCCGGGGGCAGACGGATTGAATGTATTCAGAATCCTTATAGGTATATTCTTGTGGAAGACCGGATAGATAGTGGGAGGATATATGACTTTGGCACCGAACGAACAGAGTTCCATGCTCTCGATGAACGACATGCTGTCAATTACCGTAGCATCGTGTATGACACGTGGATCGGCGGTCATGAACCCATCGACGTCGGTCCATATCTCAAGAGAGTCGGCATCAAGGGCCGCTGCTATGAGGGCCGCCGTGTAATCGCTACCTCCACGACCGAGATTGGTAATCTCGCCTGTATCTTTGTCGAGGGAGATAAATCCGCCTGTCACGACCGTACGGGTCAGCGGAAGCGGAAACACCTCTCTTATAAGCTCATCAGTAAGCTGACGTGTGGCAATGTCGCGGTTGAACCATTTCTCTGTTCTCATGAATCCGAGGGAATCGCGATGAGCGGCATTGTCGAGAATCTCCGCCACGATAACCGATGACATACGCTCTCCGAAACTCACTATGCGGCTGAGCGACTTATCTGAAAGCTCTCGGATGAGTGCAACACCTGTGTATATGTCTTCAAGTTCCGACAGCAGATCCGACACTATTGTCCTGACAGCATCACGGCGCGACTGCGGAACGAGTTCCTCTATAATATCGAAATGCCTCCGGGACATCTCCACCACCCCTTCGCGAAAAGAGAGATCTCCTTCCGACGCAGACTTTGCAGTGGCGATAAGTCTGTCGGTCAGGCCGCCGAGTGCCGACACGACAACCACCGCCGGTTCCTCAAGCGAATCCACTATGGACTTCACATTGGCAAGGCTGCCGACGGTTCCTACGGATGTTCCTCCGAATTTCAGTACTTTCATATTGGCATAAACTTATTACTCTGCAAAAGTACAAAAAAAATGTCATACGTCATGCATCCGCAGTTTGCAAAAGAACCGGAAACTTCAGGCGAAGATTGCCTCTGACACCATCTCCTCACCTCATGCCACTTCTCTTCAAGGGAATATCAGTAGACCCGCTTGTACCAGTCAAGAGTGCGGTAATATGATTCATCGCGGGTGTCTGTTCCTCTATAGAAATGGGTGCTCAGGCCAGAGACGGAAGAGGAGTCCCAGGGGCGGCCATTAAAATCCTTGTCAGAGGCAGCATGATACACCACGGTTTTCGCGACGGCTTCCGCAAGATCGTCAGCGAGTTCCGGAGCGCCGTTCAGCTCCGCAACAAGCCTGAAAAACTGATGAAAATCATAGAAAGGGGAACTCATGGTCCTCGAATAATTAAGAAGGCCGGAGGCCTGCGGTCTCAGATCTCCTGACGAAATGACCGACGCGGCCACGTCTGCAAGTTCCTCGATTCTCGCCATATCCACGACCGCCACAGTGACCGGCTGATTCCTGTCGGCATAAAAACGATAGAACGTCTCAGCCGCGCCCGTTATATCCGGATTCGCGGCAAACAGATACGGCAACACCTCGTCATATTGCATCCCTTTGTCCCACACTTCCGAAGGATATCCGACAAAAGTGGAGCACTTGTCGCGAAACTGATAGACTACCTCAATGCCGGTCATGTAGCAGCAGTCAAACCATATGGTCTCGAACCTGCCGTCAGGTACAGCTCCGGCAAGTTCGTCAAGATCCGTCCAGTCGGTCTGAGAGCCTCCGGTCTGGCTGTATTCTCCTCCATAACCATAAAGCGCGGGGGGATCGACAACCGCATGATCACTGAAATAAGGCCTCCATGATGTGCCGTGTCCCCAGAAAATCAAGTCATAGGCGGCATTGGGAAACATTTCGAGCGCGTCAGCCAGAACCTCGCGAATGCGGTCAGGATGAGTTGATGTCACATCGCGCCCATATGACCGGACAATCTCGAAGCGGCAACCTTCGGAATCCTTCACAACTCTGTAGAGTCCGGTTTCCGTAGCGGAATCTGTCTTGTAGACAAGCAACTGATTGCGGTCAGTATCGACAACAGACATGGCCCGGAGCATCTCTTCGGAATCACCGTCGAAATCATAGACAAGGCTGCTGCGGTTGACAGCATACACCACGACAACTCTCCCGACATTCTCAGGATCGGGGTAAAGAGAACCGGGAGTATCCGGCTCCTCACCGTCATGCCCGCAACCCGCAGGGAGGAGCAATGACAAGACGGACAAGAAAATCAGTAATCGCCTCATAATATATGATAACGCGCACATACGCGGCATTAATATACGTAACGACAGCAGACCGCCGCAAAAAGTGTGGGACCTCTGTCTCGGAGACTCCACAATGAGAAAAATCTATGACCGATTTTTGCAATTTTCACATTTAAATGTTAAATTCGCACTTAAGTGTTAAAATCGTGAACCGATTCGGCCTTTCGAATTGTTAAAATTTCATAAACACAAACTGTTTCTTTGATATCTTAATCGGATATCTTTCAGGATATAAAGCTAAAAGATGAAAAAATCACTGATGTGGATGCTGACCGCGGTAATGGCCGTAACGTTTGTCGCGCTGCTGTATTTTCAGATAATGTATCTTGAAAATATGGTCAAGATGCGCGACGAGCAGTTTACGGAGGGCGTGATGCGGTCGCTCAACACAACATCCGAATTTCTCGAAAAGCAGGAGACTCTGTATTTTCTGGAGCAGGATGTCAACATCATAGAGTCGAGCCTATATGACTCCTATGGCAGTCATGGCGACACGAACCTGAAGTATTCTGTAGAGAATCCCGACGGCTCCGTTACGAAATACACGCTGTCGTCGGAAGTAGAGGCCGGACGGTCAGGAGCATTCAGCTTTCCATCGGCCACCCAGAACATCGGGGCTCGCTACGGAACAATGCAGGAAGTGATAAGAAGCCAGTACCTATACCAGAAAGGGCTGCTCAACGAAGTTATACTGTCGATTCTCAAGGATTCGGGCATCCGCCCGATAATGGAGAGAGCCGACTCGACAGTCATACGCAACTGCCTTTCAGCGGAGCTCGCGAACAATGGCGTAAACGTGCCGTTCGCATTCGCTCTGATGAACCCGCACAACGACATCGTATACACGACTGAAGGCTTCAGGCAGAAAGACATTGAAACATACAGCATATCGGTTTTCGCGAACACTGATGCGAGCTATACGCTCTGCGTGCAGTTTCCTACGAAGAACACCTACATCTTCAAATCAGTAAGATTCATAATACCGACACTGGCATTTACCGTGATCCTGCTTGTAATATTCGTCTATACCCTCATACTCGCATTCCGCCAGAAGAATCTGGCCGAGATGAAGACCGATTTCATCAACAACATGACCCACGAGCTCAAGACTCCTATCTCGACCATATCATTGGCCGGACAAATGCTGAGCGACCCATCGATCAGAAAATCTCAGTCATCGCTCTCGCATCTTTCTGAAGTCATTGTGGAAGAATCGAAACGCCTGAGATTTCAGGTCGAGAAGGTGCTTCAACTTTCAATTCTCGACAAGACAGGAAGCACGCTCAAGTTCACGGAAGTCAACGCCAACTCAATCATCTACAACGTTGTCAACACATTCAAGCTCAAGGTCGAGAAACAAGGCGGCACGCTTGACGCCCGTCTTGACGCACTCGAAGACGAGATAATGGTCGACGAGATGCAGTTTACCAATGTAATCTTCAATCTACTCGACAATGCGCTCAAATACATGAAAGAAGATGTGGAGCCGCGTCTCGAGATAGTAACATCCGATCTGCCTGGCAAGAGACTTGAAATACGGATTGCCGACAACGGCATCGGCATAAAGAGAGAAGACGCAAAACACATATTCGAGAAGTTCTACCGCGTATCGACCGGCAACAGACATGATGTCAAAGGCTTCGGTCTCGGTCTTGCATACGTGAAGAAAATGATAACCGCATTCGGAGGCACCATATCGGTGGAGAGTGAATTCGGGGAAGGCAGTGTGTTCATTATCACACTTCCGCTTGCCGGAGATGCGAAATAGCAAATTTTAACATTCTTACACTGATCATGCGGAATAACAGGGATTCATTTGTTATAAATAATATGAAATTTTAACTGAAACGAAGAGACGGCAGCAGCTGCGGCAAGCACCGGATTCACATAATACACCGGACTCCGCCCCTCTTGCTGAAGATCTTCGTAAAAACATCATATCACCATGGATGAAAAATTGAAAATACTGCTCTGCGAGGATGACGAGAATCTGGGAATGCTGCTTCGGGAATTCCTTCAGGCCAAAGGTTTCAACGCCGACCTCTGTCCCGACGGCGACAAAGGCTACAAGGCATTCCTGAAAGGGAAGTACGATCTTTGCGTTCTTGACGTGATGATGCCAAAGAAAGATGGTTTCACTCTCGCTCAGGAGATACGCAACGTCAACAGCGAGGTACCCATCATATTCCTGACAGCCAAAAACATGAAAGAGGACGTGCTTCAGGGGTTCAAGCTCGGTGCTGACGACTACATCACCAAACCCTTCTCTATGGAGGAACTTGTGTCGAGAATCAGTGCCATCCTTCGCCGTGTCCGTGGCAAGAAAGACAAAGAGATCACTGTCTACAAGATAGGCAAATACACATTCGACACACAGAAGCAGACACTTATCGCCGACAACAAGTCGCAGAAACTGACAACCAAAGAGTCGGAGCTTCTCTCTCTGCTGTGCCAGCACATAAACGAGATTCTCGAACGCAACTACGCGCTCAAGTCGATATGGATCGACGACAACTACTTCAATGCCCGCAGCATGGACGTATATATCACAAAGCTCCGCAAGCTGCTCAAGGATGATCCGCAGATCGAGATTATAAATATCCACGGAAAGGGCTACAAGCTTATCGCCCCTACCGACGGAGAATAAACCATATCCGACCGGAATGACATTCAGACGCCGGATTAAAGAAAAATTTCTTTAATCCGGCGTCTCGATGTATGCTATATAATTTATTTTTTGTAAATTTGCCATGTGAAAGCCATGTGCGTCAAGACTTGAACGATCCGGGCCATCAGGTCTGGACATAAACCAACCCAAAACCACCATCATCAAGCAGTCATGAACAAACTTGTCCGTACGCTCTACCTTGTCTACCAATATCTCATAGCAGCCCCGATCTTTGTCGTGGCTACACTCTTCACGGCACTGCTCACAATGATCACCTGTTCTGTCGGCAACCGCGACTACTGGGGATACTGGCCCGCGCACTGGTGGTCGAGATTCACATGCACACTGTTTCTGATGCGAGTGATAGTCGAGGGCCGCGAGAACATACGCAAGGGTGAAAGCTATGTGTTTGTGGCAAACCATCAGGGAGCATATGACATATGGGCCATCTATGGCTATCTTGACCATAATTTCAAATGGCTGATGAAAAAAGGGCTTGAGAAAATCTTCGCAGTCGGCACCGCCTGCAAGAAAGCCGGCCACGTGTTTGTAGACGATTCGAGCGTGGCAGGAATCAAGGAGACAATCGAGGAAGCCGAAAAGACACTCAAACACGGCATGTCGGTAGTGATATTTCCGGAGGGAAGCCGGTCGTGGGACGGCCGCATGACTCCGTTCAAAAGAGGTGCATTCATGCTTGCAGGCGAATTCGGACTGCCGGTAGTGCCCATCACCATAGACGGCAGCTTCAGGGCCATGCCGAGAAGCACATACAACATGACACCGACAACCATACGTCTGGTGATCCACAAACCCATTGTGGCCGGAGAGAAAGGATTCAACACCCGACGCCTCATGGCCGACTGCCGCGAAGCGATCAACTCGGCCCTGCCACCGGAGGATCAGGATGAATGACAGATTCAAAGCGGCAATGCCTGTGGTTGTCAGCATCGCCGGATCAGACTGCAGCGGCGGTGCCGGGATACAGGCCGACATCAAGACATGCTCGGCACTCGGCGTGTACTGTCCTACTGCCGTCACGGCAGTCACCGCACAGAATCCCCGCGGGGTTAAGGCAGCCGAATATGTGGGTGACAGAATGATGCGGCTACAGCTACGGGCGATTTTCGACTCCATCACTCCTGACGCGGTAAAAATCGGAATGCTGCCATGTGCTGACGCTGTCAGGGTAATATACGACACCGCAGCAGAATATGATCTGAAAAACATCGTGATCGACCCGGTGCTTTCAGCAACATCAGGTGGTTCGCTGAGCGGAGAAACCGAAACTACATCCGATGCGGCAAAAAAGCTGCTGTTCCCACTGGCGGTTCTTGTCACACCGAATATACCGGAACTTTTCAGGCTTTCCGGAGCTGATACAGGATCCGACATCAGTGCGGCCTCAATGTCACTCATATCGGACTGCTCTGTCAAAAATCTTCTTGTCAAGGGAGGCCACATAGAGGGCTGTATATGCACCGACACTCTGTACAGGCAAGGCATGACTCCTGCAACATTTTCGTCACCGAGAATAGCGACGACACACACACACGGCACCGGATGCACGCTGTCATCAGCGATAGCATGCGGACTTGCGAACGGTCATGATCTGATCTCCGCGATAAAGAACGCAAAAGAGTTTCTGGAGCGTGCCCTGAGGCGCGGCAAGGAGAAACCGGTGTTTCCTTCAGACGGACCTCTGCTACATCGGCAGAGTGACTGAGCGTGGAAGAGGCAGACGTAGACAGCCTGTCAATCTTCGTATTTACGCTCAAGATATTGCCTGACTTCCTTGAAAAGCCTTGACGCAAAGACAAAGCCGTTGAGGTCGGTGTTTGTGCTTTTGTATATGGTGCGGTCGTTGCCCTTCCAGTCGCAATGGCCTTTGTTGATGAAGACGATGTTCTCACCGATGCCGAGCACTGAATTCATGTCATGGGTATTGATGATCGTTGTAATGCCATATTCATGGGTAATGTCGCTCAGAAGTTCATCGATAAGTATTGAAGTCTGCGGGTCGAGTCCGGAGTTCGGCTCATCACAGAAAAGATAGCGCGGGTTGAGCGCAATAGCTCTCGCAATCGCCACACGCTTCTGCATTCCACCCGAAATCTCTGAAGGGAACTTATCGTTTGCATTCTTGAGTCCGACACGGTCTATGCAGAACTGCGCGCGTCTGATCTGATCGGCATGCGACAGGGAGCTGAACATCTTGAGGGGGAACATGACATTGCCCATCACCGTCTCGTTGTCAAATAGCGCAGAACCTTGAAATAGCATGCCGATCTCGGTTCGCAACTGCCGCTTTTGGCTCATGTCAAGATCGCGGAAACGCCTTCCGTCATAAAGAATCTCCCCTTCTTCAGGAGTCAGCAGACCGATCAGACACTTCATGAACACGGTCTTGCCAGATCCAGACTGACCGATGATAAGATTGGTCTTGCCAGAATCGAAAACGGCCGATATATCATATAAGACCTGCTGGCCGTCAAACCATTTAGAAACGTGCTTTGCCTCAATCATTGCAAAAGTAGTTTAGTAAGTATGACATCGGCGAGGAGAATAAGAATCGAGCTCGATACGACGGCATTTGTACTGGCTTTGCCCACCTCAAGCGCTCCCCCCTTGACATAATAACCGAAAAATGCGGCCACAGAAGTAATTATGTAAGCGAACACGACAGTCTTGATGATACTGTAGTAGACATTCCACGGGATAAAGAATGACTGGATCCCGTAGACATAGTTCTCGACCGAAAGCATGTCGGTGAACCTTGCGATGAACCATCCTCCCACAAGCCCCATGAACATGGAGAGCACGCAGAGCACAGGCACAAAGATCAAAAAACCTATTATTTTAGGCAATACGATGAAGTTGGCCGAATTGAGACCCATGATCTCAAGAGCGTCGATCTGCTCGGTGACACGCATGGTGCCGATCTCGGAAGCGATATTCGATCCGACTTTTCCCGCCAGAATCAAACACATCATCGTAGACGAGAACTCAAGCACAAGAATCTCGCGCGTGGCCATGCCTGTGGAATAGGCAGGAATCATCGGCGATGTTATGTTGATAGTCATCTGGATGCATATCACAGCACCGATAAATAGAGAGATTATGATGACAAGAGGAATCGAGTCAACTCCAAGCTTGTAGATCTCGAAAACGAGACTCTTGAAGAATTCCCTCCACTTGTCAGGAATCCTGAATACCTGAGTCATGAACAGACAATACTGCCCGAAAGACTTTATGGAGTTTACGATCATATTTTATACAGTTCAATTTCAGTTTAGTCACAACATGATTGTCAGAGCCGTGCATACGGGAAGCTCAACAGAGTGGAACGGAATACTCACGCGACCTACGATTCATAGGCCAGGTGCGGACTCCTCTATTTAAACATCAAAGTTACTAAAAAATTTGGTATGAAGTTTACTTTTTATTAATTTTGTCACTAATAAAGCGAAGTCCGCGCAGGAAACCAGGACGGTATGCGGGGACACAAACTGCAAAATCAAGACATAATGCTGGTAATAGGAATAGCCGGAGGCACAGGCAGCGGCAAGACGACTGTGGTCCGTAAGATCATAGAGAGTCTACCGGCCGAAGAGGTGGTGGTCATGCCTCAGGACTGTTATTATAAAGATAACGTCCACATCCCTCTGGAAGAGCGGCTCAAGATGAATTACGACGAACCCGCCTCAATAGAATGGTCGTTGCTCACCGAGCATATAAAGGAGCTGAAGCAGGGACGTGACGTAGAGATGCCCACTTATGATTTCCTGACCTGCTCGCGTCAGAAAGAGACCGTGCATCTCTCGCCAAAAGAAGTCATAGTCGTCGAGGGCATACTTGTGCTCACCGACAAGGAGCTCCGTGACATGCTTGATGTAAAGGTGTTTGTCGACGCCGATGCCGACGAACGCCTCATACGAGTCATAAGCCGCGACTGCGTAGAGCGTGGACGCACTCCGCAGATGGTGATCGACCGTTATCAGGAGACCCTCAAACCGATGCATGAGCTATACATCGAGCCGTCAAAACGATATGCCGATCTGATCATACCGCAGGGTGGCGGAAACAACGTCGCCATCAAGCTGCTCACCGACTATATACGCTCACTTCTCCCCTCGGACGCACGATGAAGATATTTCCATTTCTCAGAAAGAGGATAAACAAAGAATCTGTCCACGCTCCGAGAAGGCTAACTCCCGAAGAGGAAGCAGATCTTGACGGAAAAGTTGCCGACATGCGGCATGTGACAGTCGGGGTCACAGAGTCAGTCGCGATGCCGGAAGGAGATTTGATTCTGACCGGCGAAGCCGAGATGCCGGAAAAGGGGGTTCTGCGCACAGACAATCTTGTCAAGAAATATGGCAAGCGGACGGTGGCCAACCATGTCTCGATCGAAGTGACGCAAGGCGAGATCGTGGGGCTGCTCGGACCTAACGGCGCGGGCAAGACCACGACATTCTACATGACAGTCGGTCTGATAACACCCAACGAAGGTCGCGTCTTTCTCAATGATACCGACATAACAGGGTATCCTGTCTACAAACGCGCACAGACCGGAATCGGATATCTTCCTCAGGAAGCCTCGGTGTTCCGCACATTGAGTGTCGAGAACAACATCAAAGCGATTCTCGAAATGACCGGAACCTCGAAAGAGTATCAGAAAGCAAAACTCGAACAGCTTATCTCGGAATTCAACCTCAACCATGTGCGACACAACGTCGGCACAAGCCTGTCGGGCGGAGAACGCCGACGCACGGAGATCGCACGGTGTCTTGCGATCAATCCCAAGTTCATAATGCTCGACGAGCCTTTCGCGGCAGTAGACCCGATCGCGGTTGAAGATATCCAGGAAGTCGTCTATCACCTCAAAGAGCGCAACATCGGCGTGCTTATCACCGACCACAAGGCTGACTCGATACTTGGCATAACCGACCGCGCCTATATGCTTTTCGAGGGGCGCGTACTGTTTCAGGGAACAAGCGAGGAACTTGCCTCCAACCCGGTGGTAAGAGAGAAATATCTTGGTCGCGACTTTATCTTCACTCCCAAAAAGTTCGAACCGAGAAGAACAAACTGACATCTATTTTTGTAGAAGTTACATGAAATTCAAGATTCCACACATACCCAATATGCCCGTATGTATCACGACTGTCATGATTCTTGCCACAATGGCCATCATGTCAGTGGCCTATGCGTCGGCAGAGCCTAAGAAACAGAGTGGTCAGAACAACAAAGGCAAACAGGAGTTCACAGTGGTCATCGACGCCGGACACGGAGGGCATGACCACGGAGCCGTTGACAACGGTGCCAGAGAGAAGGAGATAAATCTCGGAGTCGCGAAAAAATTCGCGGAACTTATAAAAAAGAAACTCAAGAATGTCAAAGTGGTAATGACGCGCGACGACGACACATTCATAAGTCTTCAGGAACGCGCCAATATAGCCAACCGAAACAAAGGCAATCTCTTCATATCGATACACACCAATTCTGTTGACAAGAGCAACCCCAACCGCAAGACCGTGTCTGGGACATCAGTCTACGCTCTCGGTCCGCAGAAGGACGCCAATAATCTCAAGGTGGCGCAGAGAGAAAATTCAGTGATCGAGCTTGAAGACAACTATCACCAGAAATACAGCGGTTTCGATCCTTCTAAAGATGAGTCGTACATAATCTTTGAGATGGCTCAGAAAAAGAATCTCGGCCAAAGCCTCAGATTCGCTGACAAAGCCCAGAAAGAACTTGTAGCCACCGCGTCAAGGAAAGACCGCGGGGTGAAGCAGGCCGGATTCTGGGTTCTATGGGCCACGTCGATGCCGTCCGTACTTGTCGAACTCGATTTCATCTGCAATCCCACGCAGGCCGATTATATGAAATCTGAATCCGGACAGAAAAAACTTGCAGAAGCTCTGTGCAATGCCCTGAAATCATATGTGGAGACATACCGCAACACTGCGGCCGCCGGAAAGAACGCTGGACTTCATACGGATCCGGCGTATGACAATAAAGAGGCAAGCCTGACAATCGCACAGCCGCAGGAAAGTCCGTCTGCAGTCAACACCCTTGCGTCTGCTTCCCAGAAAGAAGGAACCAGAAAGAGGCAACATATCACTCCGTCAAAAACAAAGACGGCTGCACGGCCCACTGCACGCAAGCGAAGATCTGACAGCTCGAGAAAGCTGTCGGACGACCGCATATATGAGACAGGGCCTATCACGCTCAAGAGCGAGACCGCGCTACTTGCCACACGCGAGTCGGCGGCATCTACTGAAATGTCGGATACTGACATCAGTAAGAAACCGGAGACTCAGAAAGAATCTGGTGTAACCGATTCGAAAAAAAAGTCTAAGAAGAAAAAAAATGATTCCAGAAAAAAGGATGGGAATAAATCCAGATCCGGCAAAAAAACATATGTCGTCAAAAACGGGAATGCCACCGGTGTCGTGACAGCCGACAACAAGACCGGCAGACAGACTATTACCGGCAAGACGTCAGAACATAAGAACATGGACGCAAAAGGAGCCGAGCGTGCATCACGTAAGATCCAGGCCAGAATAACGGAATCTCCACGGACCGTATACACGATACAGCTCATAGCCTCCGACAAGGAAATCGCTGATAACGATCCCTCTTTCTGCGGGCTCGTACCGTCGGGAATGTTTGTCGAAAACGGCAAATACAAGTATACCTACGGGCGTAGCGAGAACCGACGCGAGATCGAACAAAAGCTTCTTCAAGTCAAAAGCATCATTCCCGAAGCGTCAATCGTGGTCAGGAGCGAGTAAACAAAAGACAGATACACATCAAGGCAACCAACGGTTATGAAAAAAACACTCAGTAAGGAACTGATAATCGGACTGTCAGTAATAGTGGCGATACTTATTCTTGTATTCGGCATCGAATACCTGAAAGGCATCAACATGTTCAGTCCGGCCAATTTCTATTATGTCAAATATGGCAATGTCAGCGGACTCGAAGTGTCTGCACCGGTGACTATAGACGGCTATAAAGTCGGACAGGTGCGCGAGATTACTTACGATTACGACAATCCCGGCAAGATCAAGGTTCTTCTTGCCGTGAATAAAAAACTGCGCGTTCCGGACGATTCATATGCAGTGCTCGCGTCGACTCTTATGAGCGGCGGATATATCGACATAAAAATGGGATCAAGCAAAAAGATGCTTGAAGTGGGTGCGGACATAGCCACAAAAGAGGTGCCCGGACTGATGGAAGCACTGGCTGCAGATGTTGTTCCGGCTGTCAATTCGATACTGCCACGAATTGACTCCCTGCTCTATAATCTTAACCGCATCGCGGCAGATCCGGCTCTGTCGCAATCGATAGCACGACTTGACGGCATTACCGGAAATATTCTCTCCGTCACACATGGTCTTGACGGCACAATAAAAAGAGATGTGCCAGCGGTCATGCGCAATGCCCGTTCGATAACGACACGTCTTGACACGGTAAGCGCAAACCTTGCAGCACTTTCCAGCCAGCTCAGACAGCTGCCGATCTCAACCACCATGGACAATGTCAATGAGGTTACGGCGAATCTTGTGAGATTTTCAGATCAGCTCAACAGCCAGACATCAACGCTGGGAAAGCTCAACAATGATCCTGAACTATATGACAGGCTCAACAAAGTGTCGGCCGACATAGATTCACTGGTTCTTGATATCAAAAAGAATCCCAAACGTTACATATCAATAAAACTGTTCTGATATCAGAGCGCACAGCATCAAAAAAAAGTCAATGCCGCACGGTATTGACTTTTTTTGATGCTGTCTTACGATCAATCACGTCATATATCAAGATTCCGGAGAAGAATACCAGCCATACGCGACCGCACTTCGTCAAGATCCACTTTCCGGCCGAGCTCACGCTCTATAGATGTCACCCCTTTGTCGGTGAAGCCGCATGGATTGATGAGCGAGAACGCAGAGAGATCAGTGTTGACATTAAGCGCGAGTCCATGCATCGTCACGCCGTGACTGACCTTGACTCCTATGGCACAGATCTTGCGTGGAGAAACTCCGTTCCAGTCAATCCAGACACCTATGGCATCATTGTTCGACGAGGCTGTCACTCCATAAGATTCAAGCAGTCCGATGACAGACCGCTCAAGAGTCTCCACATATTTTCTTACACCGAGACCATGACGGAGAAGATTAATGACCGGATAGACCACGAGCTGCCCCGGACCATGATACGTGATGTCTCCGCCACGCTCGATACGTATGCATTCCGCACCCATGGCCTGCAGTCTTTTTTCTGAAGCAAGCAGGTTGGCTTCGTCTCCATGAAATCCGAGCGTATAGACCGGATCATGCTCGACCAAGACTATTCGTTCTTCTCCATCCGGGGAGTCTATAAGATTACCGAACAATTCCTTCTGACGACGCCACGCCTCGCGGTAGCCGCAACGTCCCCAGTCTTCCACAGTCATTGCCATATTTCAGTGGATATGTTTTTCAGCATGATAACTGCTCCTCACCATCGGAGAAGACTCCACATGACGGAACCCCTTCGACCGCGCGATCTCGCCATACTCGGCAAATACGTCGGGATGTATGTAATCGCGGACCTGATAGTGAAGCTTCGAAGGCTGGAGATACTGCCCAATTGTCATCACCTCGCAACCGACTGACCGCAGATCGTCCATAGTCTCTATGATTTCCTGACGTGTCTCGCCGAGCCCCAGCATTATGCCTGACTTCGTGCGCACGCCTCTGCCGGCAAGATATCCGAGAACCGAAAGAGACCGGTCGTATGTGGCTACACTGCGCACATCCGGTGTCAGTCTGCGCACCGTCTCGAGATTGTGTGATATGATCTCCGGGCTTTCGGCGACTATCATGTCGAGAAGATCCTCCCGGCCTTGAAAATCAGGAATCAGGACTTCCATCGTCACTCCAGGGCATCGAGTCTTTATCTCGCGTATTGTCCTGGCCCAATGGCCGGCTCCCTGATCAGGAAGATCATCACGGTCGACAGATGTGAGAACCACATGCCTGAGAGCCAGAGAAGACACCGTGTCAGCTATCTGCCCGATCTCCGAAGGATCAAGAGGCTCCGGACGCCGGCTCGTGACATTGCAGAAACGGCAGTTTCGCGTGCATATATTGCCGCACAGCATGAATGTTGCCGTTCCGGCACCCCAGCATTCAGCTCTGTTCGGGCACATTCCGCTCGAACATATCGTGTGAAGATGTCTGTCGTTAAGAAGTCCCACCACATCTTTGGTCTTGAACCCGTGCGGCAGCCGCACTTTCAGCCATTCGGGCTTTCGACGGAAAGACACATCTCCGTTGTCGTTTTTCATGTTATCCATTACAATCAGTTCATTTTATATCTGATGCGGAATCGCTAGAACACACACACCGCATAATGCTGCAAAAGTACAAAAAATTTTTTATTCAGCATTGCCCCCGGTGAAGTGTCGGGAAAATTTGTTATATTTGCGTAAGAAAACGATAAAACGTACAGACCACAATATGGACAGGATAAATCTGAGAGGACTCGGAGTTGCGATAATCACCCCCTTCACACCGGAAAAGGATATAGATTTCCAGGCGTTGGAGCGAATGGTCAACCATCTTATCGACGGAAAGACGGACTACATAGTTGTGCTCGGCACAACTGGCGAGACACCATCTCTTGACGCGGAAGAGCGCGCCACCGTGCGCAGTTTCGTGGCCGGGAAAGTGGCCGGAAGAGTTCCTCTTGTGCTTGGTATGGGAAGCAACTGCACGCATGCCCTAATAAATGAACTCAGATCATGCGATGTCACCGGTTATTCCGCCATACTGTCTGTAGCACCTTACTACAACAAGCCTTCGCAGGAAGGTCTTTACAGGCATTTCAGCGAGGTGACGGAAGCCTCCCCTCTCCCGGTGGTGCTCTATAACGTTCCCGGGCGCACGGGAGTCAACATCTCGGCTGCCACAACGCTGCGGCTGGCTCATGAACACAGCAATATCATCGCCATAAAGGAGGCTTCCGGGAACTTCAAGCAAATCGAGGAGATCATAAACCACAAACCATATAATTTTCAGGTCATATCGGGCGATGACGCGCTGACCTACCCTCTTATCTCTCTTGGAGCCGAAGGAGTCATTTCTGTAGTCGGCAACGCGTTCCCCCGAGAGTTCGGAAAGATGGTGCGACTCTGCCTTGAAGGAAGATTTCAGGAAGCTCTTCCGATCCACTATCGCTTCTCTCGACTTTATGACGAACTCTTTGTCGACGGCAACCCGTCCGGTGTCAAATCTCTGCTTCACGACATGGGTCTGATCAGCAACGAACTCCGTCTTCCGCTTGTGCCGACACGGATGGAGACCGGCGACGAGCTCCGCAAGCTGCTTGCCGAACTCAGCATGTAGAGATGATAGACCACGCAACCGTTGAAAAAATCAAGAACACGGCCGACATCGTCGAAGTCGTGAGTGACTACGTGCACCTTATAAGGCGCGGCGCGAACTTCATGGGATTATGCCCGTTCCACAACGAGCGCACTCCATCATTCTCTGTCAACAAACAGAGAAATTTCTGCTACTGCTTTTCATGCAAGAAAGGCGGCAGCCCGGTTCATTTCATAATGGAGAAGGAAGGGCTGTCATACCGCGAGGCTCTTCTGCATCTTGCGAAAAAATATGGCATAGAGGTTGTAGAGAAAGAACTCACTGACGAGGAACGCGCACGCCAATCGGAACGCGAAGCTATGTTCGTGGCAAATGAATGGGCGATGCGCAAGATGGAAAAAGACCTGACCGACACAGAAGAAGGCCGCGACATCGGCCTTCAGTACCTCTCTCAGCGCGGGGTGACAGACGAAGCGATGAAAGCTTTTCATCTCGGATATGCAATAGACCGTGGAAACGAACTGACTGACACCGCAAAGAGGGCCGGATTCGACCTTGACGTGCTGAAATCACTCGGACTTGTGGGCATATCGCAGCATGGACGCGAATATGACCGCTTCCGGGGACGCATCATTTTTCCGATACTCAACACGGCCGGCAAAGTAATCGCGTTCGGCGGACGCCACCTCAAAGGTGGACTTTCTAAATATATAAACTCTCCAGAATCAAATCTTTATAAAAAGAGCAATGAACTTTACGGTATCTTTCAGGCCAAGTCTTCGATAGTTAGTGAAGACAAGTGTTTTCTCGTCGAAGGCTACATGGACGTGATAGGCATGTGGCAGTCGGGCATGAAAAATGCAGTGGCTTCATCGGGCACTGCTCTGACCGACGGCCAGATAGCGATGATCCACCGTTTTACCGATAATATCACCCTGATTTACGATGGTGACAAGGCCGGGATAAAAGCGGCTCTCCGAGGAATCGACATGCTTCTCAGCCACAGGCTTAATGTCAAGGTGCTTCTTCTTCCCGACAATGACGACCCGGATTCATTTGCCAGAAAACACACTTCCGCTGAATTCAAGGATTATGTCACAGCACACGAGACCGACATAATCCGCTTCAAGGCGAAGGTTCTGCTTGATGATGTGCGCAATGATCCCCATAACCGGATCGAGGCAATCAACAGCGTAGTCAGCTCCATAGCTCATATCCCAGATCCGGTCTCAAGAGATGTATACGTACAGGAATGCAGCCTCATTCTCGGAATACCCGAAGCGACCATAGCCCAGTCTGTGGCCACTGCCCGCAGAAGCATTACAGAAGCGCAGAAGAGAGAACGGACACGACGTGAATTCCCGGCGCAGACAGCGGAAAACTCTATTCCCGACACCTCTTCATCAGAGAAAGCAGCCGATGACGATCCAAAGCCGGAGACTTCGTTCTCCGCAGGCAATATGGCGAATCCAGTCAATCCTTCTGTCAATCAAGCACATCCGGGGGCAACTGTAAAGAAAGCCATCAGACCGGAAGCCAATCCACTCTATCCTCTTGAACGAAATGTACTCAGATACTGTCTGCGTTACGCATTCCTTAAATTCTATACATATGAGACTGAAATCACTTCGCCGGAGACCGGACTTCCTGAGAAGGAGCTACGTTCACTTGATGTCCTGACATATGTGAGCGATGAGCTTTCTGAAGAGAAAATGTCTTTCTCTGTCGATATCTTCGCACGTATTTTCTCGATGCTCATCGAAATGCGCCCGGCATTCGATGCGTATCTCGCATCACGGATGGAATCTGTGGAAACAGAACTTGAATCGGCACGGACAGAAGCATATGCACGGATCAGGCAATCAAGCATGTCTATTGAAGAGATAAGCCGCGAAGAAAAGAAGCTTGAATCCGAACTATCCTCCAGAAGGGAATCTGCGGTCAAGGAATACACAAAAGAATATCCGGGACGGATATTGGGAAGCGACGAGAATGAAGAAGTACGACGCATCGCTCTTGAACTTGTGCTTGAAAAGCATCATCTGAGCAACATATATCTTAAAGCGGGAAACATGGAGCTTGAGGAAGACAGACTCGACGTGCTTCTTGTGCGTGCTATCGACGAATGGAAAAACGAGATTATCAACCAGAGCATCAACGAACTGTTCCGCCAGTTCAGAGAAATATCGGGCAAAGGCAACACAGAGGAGGAACAACGTCTGCAGGCTGAACTGACATCCAGAATGGAGATGCGCACCAGACTTGCAAAATGCATCGGAGAGCGCATATTGTTCAACGGTAGAAACAAGTGACAGTCTGCTTTACGGACTCGACATTAAAATGATCATGCGGCTCAGACGGTAGAAAAACATACTCGCCCAGCCTAAGATCGCGCTCTAAAAATCCGAGAGTTCCCTTACTCTGCCGACAAACTCGGCATCAGTCAGGTCATAGGGCAGCCAGTTGATCTTTATGCCTCTGGTCTCCATGCCTCTGAACCATGTCATCTGTCGCTTGGCAAACTGATGGATCGCAGTTTCAAGACCAGTGAACATCTCATCATACGACAGCTTGCCGATAACATAGAGTGTCACGAACTTATATTCGAGACCATAATAAATCAGATCCTCGTAAGCAATGCCGGCATCAATTAGATTTCTCACCTCATCGACCATTCCGCCATCGAGTCTATGCTTCAGTCGTGAGGATATACGGGCTCGCCTCTCGTCACGCGGAATATCAACTCCTATCACAACACAGTCAAGAGGAGATGACGTAGCTCCGGCATCGGGAATCTCATCGGGATGCTGACGGTAATACTCCTGAATCTCAATGGCTCGCACAGCCCGCTTGACTGTATCTATGTCGGTCGTGTTATGCAACAGCTTGTATCCGGCAAGTATAGAAGCCAGTTCACTAAGTCCGAGTCCTTCGAGTGATTCCCGGAGAGGCCTGTTTTCCGGGACTTCAGGCATGCGTACACCCTTAAGCGCATTCTCGACATACATGCCGCTCCCTCCGCAGATCACAGGGACTTTCCCGCGTGACACCACAGAACGATAAGCAACATGAAAATCTCTTAGATATCTGTAGAGATTATATTTTTCACCGGCTTCGCATATGTCTATCAGATGATACGACACATCTCCATATTCATCAAGATCTTTTCCGGTGCCTATTGACATCCCCCTGTATATCTGACGTGAATCAGCCGACAATATCTCTCCGCCCGTGGCCGATGCGACAGCGACAGCACGCCTCGTTTTTCCGCATGCAGTAGGCCCTACTATTGCTATCGACGTCGCTGCCATTGGTTGTCCTTGTTTCTGGATCCAGGATTGTTCTTCTTCATTCTGTCCCACCACTTTCTAATATGGAATCCGCGCAGATCAGAATTATACATGGCTATGCGCAGCCATTTGTCATCCTGAAAATCATATTTGTGCTCACGAAGCTCAAGCAAATCAAATGTAGGCTTATATGACTTGATCTTCATTTTCCTGTAACCTCGGTCGTCAAAGAGTTTCTGTGTCAGTATGACCGTAACCATGCGGGAGATGTCGGTAAGCATCGTGGTGGAGATCGACGTCGGACATTCGTTATAGATAACCTTAAGAGCCTCAAAATCCATCCATTCCCCATCAAGACTCATCTCGAACTCATCAGGCGACCCGTCAAGAAAGTAGAAATAACGAAGAATTCGGTGTTTGGCAAGGTCAGGCGACTTACGACCATAGAAAAACCGCAATTCTCCGTTCATGACACCGGTCAGCCTCTGTATTATGCCATGTACCTCACCTGTAGTTATACCGTTTACATTACGCTTGGTCACAAAAGGTGTGTCAAGCATAAACCGGTTGCTCTCGCTTGCATCAGCGACTCTTGTATTTACAAATATCCTGTTACCGCAGATAACATAAAAACGCAGGTATGTTTTCGTTGTCATATCACTGAGTTCTTCCTCTGTGATGATCTCGCCGTTCTCTTTCAGGTCAAGATATATGTTAAAGTAGCGGGATGCAAAATAAAGTTCATCAAGAATAAACGCTATAATATTGATCCACACAAAGATATACCAGTCGCGACTGTTTATCAGAGTAAACGTGTAGTACCACACGAAATAATAGACCCATATGATGACCGAAAGCACCGCGAAAAGCCATATAAGATTGACAAGTTGCAGCCTTGATTCGGAACTGAGAATCTCCCCGAGTCTGCCTCGTTCTATCGCTAGTCCCTTGGTAATCTTGCAGTCTATGCAGATGGCAAGCTTGTTTCTGCGCGTATAGAACACAACCATTACCAACAGACACACCGGGTCGAGCAATAAAGCCGGAATGTAGGGATCATTGAAGAATGACAATTCTTTCGGCACACTGATAACCGACCATATGTCAAGGACATTAAGGATGATTGACAGAAAGGCATACACGATCATGCAGTAGAACATCGCATACGGAACCACCATACAGGTCGATGACGGCCGCATCTTGTTGTTGTAAAGCATGGTGTATAGAAATGCCGCCGCAAGCAGACCGATGATCGGAGAGAAATAAAATGGAAAGGCCCATGACAGGAAGAGAGTTCCCATCATGACAAGCAAGCCGACCGACAGGTTCTTCCAGAAAGAGAAGAGCTGCGAGGCATTTACTTTTTCAAGGTCTTTCATTCAGCTTGTCTTTTTATACGGTATTGCTCATTACGTTATATGGTAGTGCTCATTACGGTCCGCCTCATTTAAGCCTGGAGTCAAGAAAGTCGACGATCTTTCTGTAGAGTTGCGTCCGTGCATTCCCCATGCGCAGACTGTGTTCGAAGCCGGCAAGAGCCATCATATCGAAAATCTGCCCCTCGTAATTCATTTTTGACGCATATTTGAGGGTATTATAGAAGTGCACGTTGTCGTCACTTGTTCCTGACATTATGAGAAGTCTGGCTTTGACATCCCCAGTCCTTTCGAGTGCTGATGAGCTGTTGTAGCCAGCCTCGTTTTCCTGCGGAGTGCGCATGTAGCGTTCGGTATAGATAGAGTCATAGAAACGCCAGTCTGTCACTGGTGCCATCGCGATGCCGCAATTGAAGCGACATTCTGGAGATGAAAGCTCCATCAGCGTCATGTATCCGCCATAGCTCCAGCCGAAACATGCAGTGCGACCGGCGTCAACATAAGGAAGCGATAAGAAATATGCCGCTCCGGCCAACTGATCCTTAGTCTCGAGATCGCCGAGTCGGCGATAGACACTCGTCGCCCACTCCCGGCTACGGTTTCCGGAGCCGCGTCCGTCGACAGCAGCGACAATATATCCTTGCGATGCGATGTAAAATATACCGTCCATCTTCCAACTGTTAAGCACAAGCTGCGAATCGGGGCCGTTATACTGGTACATCATCAGCGGGTACTTGCGTGACGGATCGAAACCGTCAGGTTTTATCATGAAAGCATCCATTTCCTCCCCGGCGGAATTCCGGACTTTCAGAAATTCCATGCGAGGAGCCGACGCATATCTGGCGGCATACTCGTCGTTCATTTCGAGAGTCTTGACCGTCTTGCCTCTGCTGTCGCATATCGTGTATTGAGGAGGGACAACAGCAGAACTGTACTTGCGGAGATAATATGAATAATTCTTGCTGAAAGAGGCTGACTCGGTGCCCTCGACGCCATTGAGCATGATCACCGAACCTTTGGCATCGACAGACGCGACATTACGGTTGATAGCTCCGTTCTGGGTTGTCTGCACATAATGGACGCCTTTACGGGGATCTTTGCCATAATACGCGGTGACGTTCCAGTTTCCCGACGTGATCTGCCGCTTCTGGTTCCCGTTGTAGTCATACTCATAAATATGCCTGTAACCGGAGCGTTCGCTTCCGATGACAAACGTATCATCGTAATACCTGACCATCTGATAGGCTGAAGGACTAAGCCACACTTCGCTTTTCTCTGTCAGAACCTCTCTTGCAACAGTCGAGCCGGGATTGACCTTGAAAAGTCGGAGATTGTTCTGGCCGCGGTCAAGAACCATAACCATCAGGTTTTCGCCTTTACCATCAAATTCCATAGAAGGGACATAATCCGATTCGGATACCGGAATATCCATTTTTTTGGTCGTCCGGTTGTCAACATTGTATGCGAGCACCTCCACCACCGAATTCGGGTATCCTGCCAACGGGTACTTATAGGAGTATGAATCAGGATACATGTCACCGAGCGGATCGGAGTCGCAATAACTTCTGTATTCATCAAACGAATACACAGGCACACGGCTTTCGTCAAAACGGACAAACGCAAGTGTGCTGTCATCTGCACTCCAGCGGATAGTGTTTATCACCCCGAATTCCTCTTCATACGCCCAGTCAGGCGTGCCGTAAATGATCTCGTTGATCTTACCGTCGGAAGTTATCGCCTTGTCCGACTTATAGTCTATGTTGGAGATGAATATATTGTTGTCACGCTGATAGGCTACCATACGTCCGTCGTGCGATATGGTCGCTCCCCGCTGCGCCCCTCCGTCTGACACCTTCGATAGAGTCGAACGGAGAATGTCGTAGACATAATATTCGGCAGTAAACGAATAACGGTAAATCTTATGTGTCGCGGTCCAGATCAGGATTTTCTTTTCATTGGCACTAAGTTCATAGCCGTCAAAACTGTCTATCCTGACATCTCCCTTGACACCGTCTATTGAAAACAGAGTCGAAATCTTTTCTCCGGTCTTATAACTATACACCTCAATCGACCGCCCGTCGTCAGACAAGGCAGCAAAAGACATTCCGTCATTGAGGGGACGCATCTCCTTGACTCCTGCCGGGGTGGTGACAGAAGGGGAACAATAGTCATCGGCGGTAAGAGCCGCTGACGAGCCGAGTGCCGAAAGGCACCCCACTCCTACAGCTATGAGAATTCTTTTGACTTTCATATGTACCAGATTTCAGAATAAGATTTAAATCTCTTTGTATGAGATTTATGTCTGTCAATAAGAACGGGCGAACAGAACCCTGCGCGCAGAGGGCCGTCCGGTGACCATGCACACGCCTGGAGTCTGGTCTCCGTCAAACGGGATACACCTGATCGTGGCCTTTGTCTCCTCCTTGATCCTTTCTTCTGTCTCGGTAGTTCCGTCCCAATGGGCGAGAATAAACACACCCTCCTCTATCTTTTCTTTGAATTCATCGTATGAGTCGACCGAAATCGTACGATGCTCACGGTTCTCGAGCGCGCGTCTGAACAGGCTCTCCTGAATGTCGTCAAGTTCTTTCACAACGTGATCAACGATTCCATCAAGAGCATACGTTTCCTTCTCGAGCGTGTCACGTCGCATTACCTCTACAGTGCCCTGCTCAAGGTCGCGCTGACCTATGGCAAGACGCACGGGCACTCCCTTCACCTCGTAGTCAGCGAATTTAAAACCGGGACGACGGTTGTCGGCGTCATCATACTTAACGCTTATGCCACGGCGGCGGAACTCGGCGACGATCGGCTCAACCTTGGCAGATATCTCCTTAAGCCCCTCGTCATTTTTATAGATCGGCACGATGACAACCTGTATCGGAGCCAGCTTCGGAGGAAGCACGAGTCCGTTGTCATCACTGTGTGTCATGATCAGGGCCCCCATAAGACGCGTAGACACTCCCCACGATGTAGCCCACACATATTCTGGCTCGTTGTTGCGATTCATGAAAGTCACATCGAAAGCCTTTGCGAAATTCTGACCGAGGAAGTGAGAGGTGCCGCTCTGCAGAGCCTTGCCGTCTTGCATCATGGCCTCGATCGTATAAGTCTCAAGCGCACCGGCGAAACGTTCGTTTGCCGACTTGACACCCATTATGACCGGCACTGCCATGAAGTTCTGCGCAAAGTCACTGTAGACATGCAGCATCTTTATCGCCTCTTTCTCGGCTTCCTCCCGAGTGGCGTGGGCGGTGTGACCTTCCTGCCAGAGAAATTCGGCGGTGCGCAGGAACATGCGAGTGCGCATCTCCCAGCGAAAGACGTTTGCCCACTGGTTGACAAGAATTGGCAGATCGCGATAAGAATGAATCCAGTTCTTGTAAGTATTCCAGATTATGGTTTCCGAAGTCGGACGGATAATGAGTTCCTCCTCAAGCTTTGCGGCGGGATCAACGACCACGCCGTTTCCGTCGGGATCATTTTTCAGACGATAATGGGTCACGACAGCACACTCCTTCGCAAAACCCTCGACATGATCGGCCTCGCGACTCAGAAAGGATTTCGGGATGAGAAGCGGGAAATATGCGTTCTGATGCCCTGTCTCCTTGAACATATCGTCGAGCTGCCTCTGCATTTTCTCCCATATCGCGTATCCGTAAGGCTTGATGACCATACATCCGCGTACGGCAGACTGCTCGGCGAGATCAGCCTTGACAACGAGTTCGTTATACCATTGTGAATAATTGTCTGATCTTTTTGTAAAATTCTTAAGTTCTTTTGCCATAATTCTGAAAAACTCATTATTATTCCATCTGCGAAATTATTCCATCTGCGAAGCACTTGCTTGCCGGGGCATCAAATACGACGCCAGACGTAGCCTCAACGGCATAATCTCTGCAAAGATATAAAAAATAAAGCAAACAAGCATGCTGAATGACATGTAAATTGCACGCTTGCATGAATTGACATTTTCCGGAAACTCTATCCTTGTGTTATTATCTGATTCTGTCGGCAGATCTCAGAGCTCTCTGGTCGCGGCAAATCAGCCTGTAGGCCAAAAGATCAGCCACAAACGCTATCACCGGAGCCACAATGGCAGAAGACCAGCTCACGGAATAATCCGGCACAGCAAAATAACCGTAAGCTCCTGCCGAACAGCATACCGTCAGAATCACCAGCAACTCCACGAGGCATACTGTCTTCTGCCTTCTGAGATTGCGGTAAAGAAACACATTGATCAAAGGCAGGATGAGACTCAGTACCGAAATCACAAACAGCGGCCACGTACGGACAAAACACCCGGATGCCATTCCTTCGGGAGTCTCCCCAACTATATTGAACCCAAGCGTATTGAATTCAAGAGTGATAAACTCAAGCTGCACCTGCCCGAGCGACATGAATGTGAAGCAAGCCATCATGACAGCCGCGATAAGCAGCAATACGGATTGCCAGCGCTGTATAACCATAATCTTATATTATAAATTGTGATCATTAACATGTACGGCCACATGACCGTTTCCCTCTGCAAAATTAATCAAATTTCAGCAAAATGTCACTTCCCGCAAGATATAAATTTTGAATATCGGAGCATTTTTGATAATTTAGCGGGAAGTTTTGACCGGGATTTGATTTTCCGGTCGGGGAACTCATAATATTCACCATCCTTCAAGAAATGGACAAGCCCAACAATACAGTCGAACAGTTCAAGAAAATACGGGAAATATGCCGGGAAATCTATGAAAAGAAGATGCTTGACTACGGCACGTCATGGAGAATCATGCGCCCATCGAGCATGACCGACCAGATATTCATCAAAGCGAGACGGATACGGTCTCTTGAAGAGAAAGGAGAGAGTCATGCGGCTGTCAACGAGGGCATAGAGCCTGAGTTCATCGGAATAATCAATTACTGCGCGATGGCTCTCATACAGCTTGAACTCGGACCAGGCGACTCTCTCGACCCCACAACCGCGCTCGAAATGTATGACTGCAAGATCGATGCCGCCACCTCGCTTATGATGGACAAGAACCATGATTATGACGAGGCATGGCGCGAAATGCGTGTCAGCAGCTTCACCGACATTATTCTCCAGAAACTCATGCGGACAAAAGAGATCGAATCAAACCGCGGCAAGACTCTGGTATCGGAAGGTATCGACGCCAATTATATGGATATGATCAATTATGCATTTTTCGCTCTTATCAAAATCAGATTCAAATAACAGAATCATTATAAGTGCCGTCACATGGCTGTTCCGGATAATCACGGGCACGGTCTTTATAGTCTCCGGATTCGTAAAGGCCATTGATCCGTGGGGGTCGTTATATAAATTCGAGGAATACACTGCGTCCATGGGCATGCCCGTGCTGCATGCACTTCTTCTCGCCGGGGTGTTCGCTCTGTGCGCTCTTGAATTCATGATCGGAGTGTTCCTGACAACAGGATGCTACAGAAAATCATGTCCCGTGGTCGCGCTTATATTTATTGTCATCATGCTTGCGCTGACGCTATGGATTGCATTATACGATCCGGTCAGCGACTGCGGATGCTTCGGCGACTTCATCATTCTTTCCAACTGGGCAACATTCTGGAAAAATGTGGTGCTTGCAGTCATGATCTTATGGCTCGTGAAATATAATCTGGAAGCGATTACCATCATCTCCCCCGCGTTCCAGTGGATGGCATTTGTGATCTCGCTTGTTTTCGTAACAACCGTGTCAATCCTCGGTTATACACGACAGCCACTTATCGACTTCAGACCTTATAAAACCGGGGGGACGCTTGTCAACATGACTGACGAGGCAGACAATGACTCAGGTTCCGATTTCCGCTTTGTCTATGAAAAAGATGGGGAGCGTAAGGAGTTCGGAGTCGATGACGAACTTCCGTCGGAAGAAGATGGATGGATATTTGTAGAGCGGATCGATATCATGCCTGACAAAACCGCAACAGTCAGCGATTCGGATTCCAGGTCTTTCAGGTTGTGGGACAAAGAGGGAAACGAAGACATGACTGCAGAGGCTGTTACACAAGGGAAACAGCTTCTGCTGCTTATCCCGGATCTTCCCGGAGTGTCGCCGGCTACGACATGGAAAATAAATGAACTCTACGATTGGGCTACACGGCACGACGCTGAAATGATCGCAGCCGTTTCAGGCACGTCTGCCGCGATAGCGGAATGGGAAGACCTGTCAATGCCGCAATATGATATTTATACATGCGACGACACCGCCATCAAGGAGGTGGCACGCGGCAATCCCGCAGTCGTATATGTCGACGACAACCGGATAATCTGGAAATCCTCTCTCGGCTCACTCGACATTGATATTGTGTCAGAACATGGAGATACAATCAGACCTGAGGATTTCGCCACCGACTCTCACAAGGAACTGATAAATCTTGTGTATCTGTTCATGATCTGTATGGCCGTTCCTTTGACACTGTCAATGCTACCTCGAATCAAAGATGCGTATACGGCAAGAAAGACTCGCCGTAAAAACATTACTATTCATGATGATACGGCTCTCCCCGGAGAATAGTCATGGCTCGGTAGATCTGTTCGACAAAAAACATCCTGACCATCTCATGGTTGAACGTCATGCGCGAAAGCGACAGCCTTGCGTCTGCACGTGCATAGACATCCTCAGAGAAACCATATGGACCTCCGATGACAAACACCATACGTTTACGACCAGATCCCATAAGTTTCTCCATATAGGATGCAAATTCGACGGAACTGAACTGACGCCCGCGCTCATCAAGTAGAACCACAAAATCAGCAGGCGATATTTTGTCCAGAATCATAGAGCCTTCCCGTTCTTTCTGCTGTTCTTCGGTCATGGCCCGTGTGGACCTGACATCGGGGAGTTCCGAAACGCCAAACGGCACGTATCGTGCGAGACGTCTTGAATATTCCATGATACCGTCAGCGACAAAACCGATACGCGTTTTGCCTATAGTCATCAAAACAATGTCCATATAACAGCTCAGTCTTCACAACCGCACGGACATCTGCCGACTGAAATCTCTTCGTCACAGACCTCCGCCTCTATTACGATCCCGGCAGTCTTGCCATCTATGCAGGTGACCGACTCCTCACCGTTGATCGTCATGGCTACTGCCGGACTTACAAACGCTTTCTGCATCGGAAAAGTCAGCGTATATGTCCCCACTCCGTCATCGAGTTTGCACATCATCATGACAGCGCATACCTCTTTGCCGTCGTTTATAAGTTTCGCTGACGTCACCATGACATTGTCGCCAGCTTCTCGGTCTTCCATTACGATCTCAAGTTTACCATCCTTATCTCCGATTGATTTGAGAGCTACTTCAGCCGACATTGAAGCAACTGAAAACATAGCTGCACAAACAAGACAAAAGCTTCTTGATTTTTTCATATCAATTAAGAGTTTTTATAGACCCCATCCCCACAAAAAATGTTAATGCAGGAGCCTTTATAATATAGTTCATTCAATTACAGAAAGTCCGCCGGTTACAGAATCCATTATATAGCCGGCCACACGGACATCAGCTGCCATGAGCGGATGATTGCGTATAAGATCGACAGTCTCCCTTATCGCCGCATCAGTATCCTCAAACCCATGAAGCCACCCTGCGAGATCGATGCCGCAATGCTTCATGAGAGATATATGCTCCTCGCTGACACCGCGTTCCCGCATTATATCGAGCATCTCCGAAGCATCCATTCCCTGAACGCCGCAACAGGTGTGCCCAATAACCATGATCTCATTGACTCCGAGTTCATATACCGCTACAAGAAGCGACCTCATCGTCGAATCGAAAGGATTAGTGATCGTTCCTCCGGCATTCTTGATAAC
>VSPN01000033.1 GCA_009775355.1 Muribaculaceae bacterium | reverse complement strand
TGGTTTCATTGTGCAAAGATAACACTATACTCTTGATACTCTCTCCCGCCCACCGGAAAAATCCGCTGACCCAAAATTTATTTGCAATTCACTGTCATTTACCAGACATAAAAATAAAAGTGAGGAAATTATTTCCTCACTTTTATCAGTTGCCTTGGAAAGACTCGAACTCTCACAAACGGAACCAGAATCCGGTGTGCTACCATTACACCACAAGGCAATTTTAAATCTGAATCTCTTTTCAGAGTCTTAGGTTGTTCCCTTTTGACACTGCAAAATTAGTGCTTTTATTTGAATCTACCAAATTTTTCAACAAAAAAAATCAACTTTTTTTGATTTTGTATTTGCTAAAGTATGCCGTAATTGCATTACTGTTCTGTAGATGAGGTGTTTGAGTATCTTTTGGATCGGATCAGATTTATATCTCCTCCTTTTCTATATCTGGTGCCATCTGCCCCTTTTGCTTCTATTACGTAGAAATATACGCCTGGTTTAACATATTTCCCTTTATATTTTCCGTCCCAGCCCTGCGTCGGATCCTTGAAATGGAACATTTCGTTACCATATCGGTCAAAGATTGTGCAGCTGAACTCAAGAAGAGAACGATATGCGACTTTCCACACATCGTTTACTCCATCTTCATTAGGAGTGAACGCATTGGGTATGCGCAGATCGGAAGAGCCGATGCCGACGGTATACGTCTCCCCTGCCGTCTCGCAGGATCCGTCAACGTTGCTGCCTACGAAGCGGACATAATATGTGCCTTCTTCTGTGAACGTATAGTCCAGATTCTGCTCATTGAACCGGTAGTCTATGTGCTCGAATTCCGGATCTGCCGCTATCTGCCACTCATTATGGATTACTGCGTCTGTCGTGTATGCCTTGAAACTGATATCGGCCGGAGCGGACCCTCCCATTCCCTGAATTTCTGTTTTTATCATGTTTGAAGCATCGGCGTCCGGGTTATCATTCTCAGACAGGTTTGTCTGCTCTGCCGTTGTGCGGACATCAAGCCCGTTGGCATATACGAGTTCTGACTCGACATGTTGTTCCATGTTCCATGACTTAAGAAACCTGTCGCCCGATATGGAGAATGTCGAATTGCAATATAGAGGCGGAGAAATAACCATGGGGTTGGATATGTGGGCAACCGTCTTTGAGATTCTGTCCTGAGTAAATGATTCCGACTGCTCATCCCATGCAAGGTTATAATATTCAATATTTATGTCTCTTGATAATTCGCATTGGCGACCGTCAATAGAATAATAATAGAAAGGTTCCCCTTTGCCGATGATGTCTATGCGGGTTGTTTCGCATTCCTGTTCTGCTGACGCATATGCGGAGGAAAGGGTCATGCGGTGTGGAAGATAATTGACGAGCCAAAAGCATTGAGTACGGCCGTCATACTCTAAAATATAGCCTGTATCTCCGGCGGGGGATGCGATGACGATGTTGTCGCCGCTGACTGAGTAATCGACAGGAACAGCATATCCACCTCCTAAATTACTATATTTTAACACACCGGTAATGTTACCGATGCCGGAAATTATCATTTCCTGTATTTGCGATGTGTCATAAGCGACATATAAGGCTTCCAGTCCTGAATTGCGGTCAGGAGTAAATGACAGGACTTCATATGTCGCGCCTCTGAATGAAATGTCCAGAGCGTGAACTGCTGAGAGTGAAGACAACACACCTGCTGCCAATCCAATGTATCTTAACATATGCATGCTTTATTAACGACTCGCATTTGCACTTAAGTATATGCCGAAAAATAATTAATACGATCTGCTCTGACACGTATTCAAGTGTGTCAGAGCAGTAAATCAGTATAATAAAAAAGATCTTAAGTGTCAGCGGGTGATTGTCACTCCGAATCTGAAGGCCATGGGAAGTTTGACGGATTTACAGTGAGATGAATGCTTCTTTGCCCAAGCCGGACTTTAATATAGTCAGTCAATTTTTTTCTCTCAGCGGAATTAAGTCCCTGCGGAGCATTTACGAATATCATATTTATAGTGTCTGTGCGCGAATGGCTGACTGATGAAGCTACCATCTCCGACAAAGCAATATCCCTGACTGATGGAAACAGCACTTTGACTTCCGGGGATATGCGTATGCTCTCATCCGAGAATTGATTGTGTCCGGATATAACATTCCTGAGTGAATCGATAGTCAACTGCCTGCGTCCGATCTCGGCCTGCATCAGCTGATAGAATTTGTCGGCATTTCCTTCGTCGTTCAGATCCGCTTTTGTCAGTGCGAATCCTTGTTTGATGTTCAGAACTGTGCCGCCCAGTCCTACAGAATCAAGTTTATTCAGCATGGCAAGCTGAAGGGAATCTTTAGGTAACGCCTCCCCTATCAGCGTGACATCAATGAATCTCTTGCCGCCTTTCATGTATTCATCATGAGAAAGGACCTGAGTATTGGGAAATACCATCTGATTCTCCACAAAAGCCGATGCCTTGTCGAGAAATATATTGCGGTTGATCATTACAACGGTTAGATACACACTTATTCCAATGGTAAGGCCAACAATTGAAAAGGCTATGATCCGCATTCTGCGTGCCCGCTTTTCATTCTGATAAATCACCTTTTTAAATCCCATCAACTTGACTCCTGTCCATGTCGCGAAAAATATGAAAATCATATTTGTCAGAAACAGGTAGAGAGCTCCGAGAAAAAAATGGGGCTGCAGTGTGGCTATGCCATAGCCTGCGGTGCATAATGGAGGCATCAGCGATGTGGCTATAGCGACTCCCGGCATCACCTGTCCTTTGTTTTTGGAGGCTATGCTCAGTATTCCTGCCGCGCCACCGAATAAGGCGACAAACACGTCATATATTGACGGAGAAGTTCGTGCAAGCAGCTGACTTGCTCCTTCGTACTGAGGAGAGACAAGGAAATACAGTGCCGATGTCGCAAGAGATCCTATGACTGCCGCCGAGATGTTTTTCAGACTTCTCTTGACAAGAACGAAGTCCTGAATGCCTATGCCAAGTCCCATTCCGATGATTGGGCCCATCAGCGGAGATATAAGCATTGCTCCGATAATGACAGGAATACTGTTGGTGTTGAGGCCAAGTGACGCGATAAATATAGCGAATATCAAAGTGAGCAACTGACTTCCTTTGAATGACACTCCGGATCTGATACTCGTCTCGATATCTGTTTGAGGCTCAATATCATTCTTGACATTGAAATATGACAGAAGATCTTTCCATGACTGTCGGATATCTTTTTTTGCGCTGTTATTCTCCATGATGTGAATTATCAGGTTGCAATTGGATAGTTTATGTCTTATTAACATGCGTATCGGCATAAAGTTGCCTCCTGTCTCTCATATCTTGTATCGCTTTATTTCCCAAGCTTTCGTTTTATCAGGTGTAGTTACCGTGGCTCCCATAAGGCAAATCCGCTTGCAAGACTGCAGGACGCAAGTAATAATGACAACATTGGGTGCGAAGTAAATCTCCGAAGAGTTTTTCATTGCCTCATTAACTGCAGCACTTGTGGCATTGAAGTAAACCGGAGTGCCATAGACCCCGATCGCAACGCCACCTTTACCATCGAGATCTTTGACGGCTACTCCTGCGGGAAGGGCGGGAGTGATGCATGTGATTGTGCCGTCAGCGTTTTTCTGCATGAAAGACTCGTTGCTGCCATCAAATCCAGGGGCGATTTTCACCTCGTATTCTGCGGGGTTCGTGAGCAACGTGCCGTAGATGTTTGTACGGTAGTTGCGCTGTACGGGGATGTGGCGATACACAACCTCTGGTGCATTTGCGTTGTCGCTTGTCCAGGTAACATCGACAGTAGCCTTAGTGTCGCCTACAAGGATGTAGTTGGTAGTAAGCCAGCGCTGTGCAGGAGTAGTAGTGACAGGGAATCCCTCTGTTTCGGCTACAAAGGCAGCTGGAGTGTAGACATATTCAGTTTCAGTCGTTTCATTAACTGAACCATCGCAGAGGTCAAGCACTGTGGGAGAACTAACCTTGATGCCAGAAGTGTTGATGACGCCACCTGCATTCTGAAAATCCGCAAGATCGCTTGTGCCGATGTTGATCTGGGCGAAGGGGCGTTTTAGCTCGACAGTTTTATTAATACTACAGTGTAGGTTTTGCCGGTGATGAGATTAAGTTTTACAGTCGTCTTTAGATTCTCATCGAATGTCTCTGTGCTATTTAGCGTCGCGATGTTGTTGCCTTCTTCGTCGTATACAGCATAGGTGAGGTTTACGGCAAGTTTGCCGTCATCGTATGAGCTGCGGGTTTTGATACCGCCTGGGATTGAAGCTGTGAACACGACGTTGCCTTCGTTAGTTGTCATGTTCGGTTCTTCAGAGGAGCATGATGTGAGCAGGAACATCCCTGCAGTCATGCATGATAGAGTTTTTTTGATCATAAAATATTGAATTAAAGATTAAATAAATTATTTGATGACAATATTAAATTCCCCGTCAAATTCGGTGTTGATTCCTATATCTCCACCCGACTTGGTGGTCAGGAATTTGCCGACAACATATGTCTGACTCGTGCGATGCAGGGGTACGTCGAACTGCGGTATGCGCGCCACCACTGTTCCGTCGAGGTGAATAATTTCCATTGCCACAGAGATAGCCGTCTCCGTGCCATTGGTAAAGACATTTGCCTTCGGGCTACGCCCTCAGTCAACTCCGCCCAGGGATAGCCTCCCGCCAGTCAACCATACACAGACAAAGAGGAAACATCAAACAGTAAACATCCAAAAACGAGTCAACCTCTTTCAGGAACGGACGGATTGTATAGATGTGCTGATTCGGGCGGTCAGGCGGATTATGTGTTTTGTGGATTTTTTGTAATTTTGCCGCAAATACAGCTCTTATGAATCTTATAGAACTTGAAGATCTTTCTTTTCCCGGTGTTGACGTGTACTCAGGACTGACAGAGGCAAGACTGCGCGGATATGACACATCAGGCATTTTTATTGCTGAGAGTCCCAAAGTGATCAGCATCGCCCTGCGTCATGGCTATGAACCGGTCTCTCTTCTTTGTGAAAGGAAACACATTGACGGGGACGCTGCCGAGATCATAACCGGACTACCCGGACTTACAATTTATACTGGTAGTCGGGAACTACTGTCAAAACTGACAGGATATAGACTTACAAGAGGAGTTCTTTGTGCTATGCGTCGCAGGCCTCTTCCTGAGTTGGACAGCATAACCCGACGGTCAAAAATCATAGCGATTCTGCAAAGCATAACCGACACAACCAACATAGGCGCAATTTTCAGATCGGCATCCGCTCTGGGGGTAGACGGAATAATTGTTTCCGGAGACACTTGCGATCCGCTCAACCGCAGGGCTGTGAGGGTGTCTATGGGGACTGTGTTTACAGTTCCGTGGACAATTGCGGATGATCCGGTGAAGGAAGTGGCATCACGAGGTTTTCAGACAGCCGCGCTTGCCCTCGACGACAGCTCTATCTCTCTTGATGACAATTCTCTTAAAGAGATAGACCGGTTGGCTGTCGTTTTCGGTACAGAAGGAGACGGTTTGCCTCGACATGTCATTGCATCATGTGACCATGTGGTAAAGATTCCTATGTATCATGGAGTCGATTCGCTCAATGTGGCGGCTGCTGCGGCAGTGACTTTCTGGGAGCTCCGCCGCAGGCATTGAGATCATTGCAGATCTTATATTCGTCATTTTTTATTAAACAAGCTTTAAGACTTTTCCAGCAAAAAAATCAATTGTTGTTGGAGGGACCATGTCTTCCATGTCTGATTATCGTCAACACAAAATAAAAATAATTAAAAATATAAGGAGACTATAAAATAAAACGCATAAGTTTATGTTATTAAGTAGAAGTCATGGAGAGACTTCTTGATAATCATTACAAAAATACTGTTATAACCAATTGGTTTTTCGATAGTAGAAAGATTGATCGGTTGTAGTATTTTCTGTGGTTGATATTGTAATGCTGTGGTTGCCGAGACAGCCGTGGCGGAATTTTAGAAATAGACATGAGACAACTAAAGATAACAAAATCAATCACCAACCGCGAAAGCGCGTCACTCGACAAGTATCTGCAGGAAATAGGTCGCGAGGAGCTGATCTCCGTAAGTGAGGAGGTAGAATTGGCACAGCGAATTAAAAAAGGAGACCATGCAGCGCTCGAGAAATTGACAAAAGCCAATTTGCGTTTTGTGGTGTCAGTGGCAAAACAATACCAGAACCAGGGCCTCAGTCTTCCCGACTTGATCAATGAGGGCAATCTTGGACTTATCAGAGCGGCACAGAAGTTTGATGAAACCCGAGGTTTCAAATTCATTTCCTATGCAGTGTGGTGGATCCGCCAGTCAATTCTGCAGGCACTTGCCGAACAGTCGCGAATTGTAAGGCTTCCTCTCAATCAGGTGGGGTCTCTAAACAAGATCACAAAAGAGATGTCGCGTTTTGAGCAGGAAAACGAACGCCGTCCGAGCACAGAGGAACTTGCCGAACGTCTGGATATGCCTGTAGACAAGATCTCTGACACGATACAGGTTTCGGGCAGGCATATATCAGTTGATGCTCCATTTGTCGAGGGTGAAGACAATTCGCTTCTTGATGTGCTTAACAATGAAGACAGTCCGATGGCCGACGCCAGTCTTAATCAGGAATCACTTTCAAAAGAAGTTGACCGGGCTCTCAAGCAACTTTATGACCGCGAGCGCGACATTCTGAAGATGTTTTTCGGCATTGGCTGTCAGGAGATGACTCTCGAAGAGATAGGTGCAAAATTTGACTTGACACGAGAACGTGTGCGCCAGATAAAAGAGAAAGCCATACGCCGACTAAAAGGTCAGAAAAGCAAGTTGCTGAAAAGCTATCTCGGAGAGTGATACATTTCGGTTGCTGACAAAAATGTTTATAATTTAATACCCATGGTAAGGATATTCAGATATGCAATTGTCTTTACTATGGGTTTACTGTGTCTTTTTCCATGTGCCTCAGCAAGAGATTCCGTTGCTCAACAACCCCCTGACTTGACTCTTGATGCTGCCACTTACTCAGAAAGGGAAAGTCTGTTTCCTGATCAATCGCGAAGCCTTGCCTTCTCCAATTTCACATGGGGTGCTGAAGCCGGATCGTCTCTTGATCTTACAAGCCATGATCTTTCGTCGTTCGACCTCGACGTCTTGTTCGGTTACAAGAATTCGTTCATAAAGATGGCGGGAATAGGGGCCGGAATCCATCGTTCAATTCATACTGGCAACAATTTTATTCCGGTCTATGCCGTGATCCGGACAAATTTCCGGAGAACTCCCTCTTTGCTGTTTTTCAATCTTCAGGGAGGATATTCTTTCAACTCATTCAGCAGCACAGGCACCGTAGGTGATTTCTATGGTGCGGTCGGAGTGGGAATCAACCTGCAGCAGACAAAAATGTCGAAGACATACGTCATTCTTTCGGGAGCTTACCAGTACTTCAGCGAAGGCAATCGGTTGAAAACCGATATTGATTCCAATTACATATTCTTTGCCAAACTGGTTGTTGGTGTCAATTTCTGACAACCCGGATTTGTCGGCAAGGTTTTAAAACCGTCTAATCTGATATACGTGACATGAAGAAATTTTTGCTTAAATCAGCTACAGTATTGACACTAATGACAATCACTTCAAATATAGAGTGCTCGGCTGTGAATCCGCTTGTTGCCGGATCTGACGCTCCCTTCGGGACAATGCCCCTCTCCGTTCTCACCGCCTCCGACTACGAGCAGGGGGTGCTTGAAGGAATCAGACTTCAGAACCAGGAGATTGAATCAATATGCCGACAACGCAGTGTACCCACATTTGAGAACACGATTGTGGCACTTGATCGCAGCGGTGAAGTGCTGAACCGATCAGTGCTTGCGCTGAGCAATCTTGAAAGTGCCAAGGGAGACACGACTCTCATGAATGCACTGGCACGCGTGACGCCTGCTCTGTCGGAGCATTCCACTGACATGATGCTGAACGAGTGCCTATGGAACCGAATCCGTCAGGTATATGACAGAAGGCATGAAGACAAATCTCTTTCTTCCGAGGATCTTAGACTGATCGAAAAGACATACCGTTCTTTTGTGCACTCCGGGGCCAACCTCACTGGTGAAGAAAGAGAGAAATTCAGAAAATTAAGTTCGGAACTGTCTGATCTCAATGTAAGATTCTCGCAGAATGTCACAAATGCCATGAAAGATCCTGCCAGAAGAATGTGGCTGAAGGAATCTGATCTTTCCGGCATTCCCGAATCAATAAAATCTGCATACCGTGCAGCTGCAGCTGAAGCCCTTGCTGAAGAAGGCAAGCCGGATGACGGATCGTTGTATCTCGTCACGATCTTCCGCCCGAGCTATGGTCCCTTCATGATGTATTCAGACCGTCGCGATCTGCGGGAGAGTCTGTACAGGCTGAACGGAAGCACCAATGTGTCAGGAGAATTTGACAATATGCAGATTCTTAAGGATATCGCAAACGTGCGACTCGAAATGGCGCGTCTGATGGGGCGTAAGAACTATGCTGAATACGCACTCGAACTCACTATGGCAAAGACCCCGGAAAATGTAATGGCATTTCTTGAGGATCTCAGAAATGCATATGTTGTCCCGATGCATAAGGAGCTTGAGGAGATCCAGGATCTGGCTCGTGCATCCGAAGGCAACGGGTTCATCCTCCAGCCATGGGATTATTCATACTGGTCAGATAGGCTTAAAAACAGCCGGTACGCATTCAATGACGAGGATCTTAAGCCTTATTTTGAACTCAACAGTACTATTGACGGCGTTTTCGGACTTGCTGCAAAATTATACAGCTACAAGTTCAAGGAGACAGATAAAGTAGACAAGTATCATCCCGATGTGAGGATATACGAGGTATACAAAAAGAATGGAGAGATGCTCGGGCTGCTGTATGCGGACTTCTTCTACAGGGCTGGCAAGTCTCCAGGTGCATGGATGACTGAATTCCGTGCGGAGAGCAAAGATGACGATGGCAATAAGATTCTTCCTCTCATTTCAATAGTATGTAACTTCTCCAAACCGGTTGGAAAGGATCCGGTACTTCTCACTGCGGATGAGGTAGAGACTTTCCTTCACGAATTCGGCCACGCGCTCCACGGGCTTTCGTCCGAGGCAAAATATGAATCTCTCAGCGGCACGAATGTTGACCACGACTTTGTAGAGCTTTTCTCGCAGTTCAATGAGAATTTTCTGACACGTAAAGAATATCTTGACGGCTTTGCCCGTCATTACAAAACCGGGAAGAAAATACCCGCAGACCTTCTCGACCGTTTTGTCAAGTCTGCACAGTTCGGAGCTGCGTACTCGACAATGCGCCAGCTTGGATTCGGATACCTTGATATGGCATATCATACGATCACCGAGCCCCTGCGGGCTTCTGCTGACATTGAGGAATTCGAAGCAACCGCCCAGGCTCCTGTAAAAATATTCGATCCCGTTGCAGGTTCAGTGATGTCGCCTTCATTCGGACATATTTTCTCAGGCGGTTATGCTGCGGGCTATTACGGTTACAAATGGTCGGAAGAACTTGATGCCGATGCGTTTGCAGCATTCAAGGAAAACGGTATTTTCGATCAGAAAACAGCAGCACGGTTTCTGAAGATGCTTCAGTCCGGTGACACTCAAGACGCGATGGAACTTTATGTAGAGTTCCGAGGCAAGAAACCGACAGTCGACGCATTGCTCGAAAGAGACGGCATAAAATAATCCGATTCTGCGGGTATTCAGGAATCACTCAAATTATCATACTCTTACACCACGCTTAAATGAAGACAAAAGACCAGCTTATTGACGAACTTCTGGATCTGGCATTTGCCGAAGATCTCGGGGACGGAGACCACACTACTCTTTCCACTATTCCGGCTGACGCCGTAGGCAAAAGCCGACTCATCATAAAGGAAGACGGAATACTGTCGGGAGTAAACATCGCTAAGATGGTTCTTGACAAAACAGACCCCTCGATCAAACTGGAAGTAATGATAGAGGACGGGACAGAAGTGAAAAAAGGTGATGTCGCGTTTATTGCCGAGGGTCCGGTCCGGTCACTTCTGATCGCCGAGCGCACTATGCTCAATATAATGCAGCGCATGAGCGGAGTCGCCACCATGGCCAGAAAGTATCAGGATGAGCTTCAGGGTCTTCACACCAGAGTTCTCGACACACGCAAGACTACTCCCGGCATGAGAATGCTTGAAAAGGAGGCGGTCAAAACAGGAGGTGGAACCAATCACCGCATTGGTCTGTTCGATATGATCCTTATAAAAGACAATCATATAGATTTTGCCGGAGGTCTCGAAAAGGCCATCGACCGCGCGCGTGAATACTGCCGGTCAAATGGCAAGGATCTGAAAATCGAGGTCGAGGTTCGCAGTCTCGACGATATACGCAGGGTAATCGAACACGGCGGAGTCGACAGAATAATGTTCGACAACTTTACTCCGGAACTGACGCGAGAGGCTGTTGAACTCGTAGGCGGAAGATTCGAGACTGAATCTTCGGGAGGCATCACTTTGGAGAATCTGCGTCAATATGGCGAGGCCGGAGTAGATTTTATATCGGTTGGTGCGCTGACACACAGCGTTAAAGGGCTTGACATGAGTTTCAAGGCTGTCTGAGTGGCAATTTCGGATACTAATCCGCATGAGCAGAATTGACAGGAAAGCGCTCGGACTTAAAAACCGCGAGTGGGGTCTGAAAGCCGAGAGACTTGCAGCTGAATATTTTCTCAAGGCGGGGTATACCATCCGGGAACGTAACTGGCGATACGGTCACTTTGAAATCGATCTTATTCTCGAGCTCGACCGCACTCTTGTTTTCGTGGAGGTCAAGGCGAGATGCGGAGGCGGTGAAGATCCCGCACTTTCTGTTGACAGGCGCAAGCGTCACCGTATCGTATGCGCGGCGGATGCCTATCTCAGGCGGCAACTGGTGCTTTATCAGTATAGATTCGACATTGTGACTTTTACTGGCACCGAAGAGAACTATACATTTGCCCATTACGCTGACGCATATCTTCCGGAGGTAAATTCCGGAAGATAAGTCATAGAGTCCAGATCGTATGAATAACAGTTATGCCGTCGTGGCTCAGACGGAATAATGCAAAGCAGCGGGGAGATGTTTGAAAGACATCTGCACCGCTGCTTTTTGTGTGAAGTTTGAATTCTTTTGTGAGTGTGCTGTTACTTTCTGAACAGAGCTACCGTTATTGCCGCCGCGACTGAGACATTGAGCGATTCACTGTGGTCGGCACAAGCCGGCGGAATGTTCAGTGGCACACTTATCCTTTTACGTACTTCCTCCGAAATGCCTTTGCCCTCGTTGCCCATCACAATGAAGCCATTCCGGGAAAGTGTAGCCTTGAATATGTTTTCCCCTTCAAGAAGCGTCCCGTAGACAGGAAGTCCGGGATTACTGTCGAGAAGAAGACATATGTCGCAATAATGCACATTCACTTTTGCAATAGATCCCATCGTGGCCTGCACAGATTTGGGATTAAAGATATCAACCGTATCTTTAGACGCGAAAATAGTGTATATGCCGAACCAATGGCAAGTCCGCACTATGGTGCCGAGATTGCCGGGATCCTGAATTCCGTCGAGCACGACATACAGTCCGGACTCCACCTCAAGATCTGCATCGGTGCTCTTCGGGATTCGATATACCGCCATGACAGAAGGAGGAGTCGTAAGGTTTGACAGCTTGCCCATTTCATCATGATCGGTCTCATATAGAGGAGTCCCAGCCGGAATATAAGCCGGTACATGTCCGCGCTCGCAGATCACGGCCTCAGGAGTAAAGATATCTATGGTATCGGCCACAGACTTCTCTCCCTCAACGGTAAACAAACCATATTTCTTTCTCATCTTGGCAGACCCAAGAGATGAAAACATGTTCAATTTGGTCTTTGAAAGTTCCATTACCTTTGATTTGTCCGCTAAGTTAATACTTTTTGGCCATTTTTTTATCAACTCCATCAATTATTGAAAAAAAATGCGTAAATTTGTTTGTTAAAACTGGAATCTTCATCGGCTGAGGTGTCTGACAGACAAGAGATAATAAATAATGGCCTGTCGTGCCGTGCCGTGCATTCAAATAAACGACAATAACTTTATGGCAAAATATATAGGAGCCCACGTCAGTGCCGCAGGGGGTGTGCAGAATACTCCTGTCGAGGCAAAGTCCATAGGAGCCAGGGCATTCGCCCTCTTCACCAGTTCGAGTGCGAGATGGATTTCAAAAGCTATCACAGCAGAAGCCGCCGACGCATTCAGACGCAATTGCGAGGAATGCGGATTTGCCTCCTCTGTGATATTGCCCCACGACAACTTTCTGATCAATCTCGGAAGTCCAGACCCCGAGAAACTCCAAAAATCAAGACAATCATTTCTTGACGAAATGAACAGATGCATGCAGTTAGGGCTTACCATGCTGAACTTTCATCCCGGCAGCCATCTCGGACAGATGGATTCAGACGCATGTCTTGACCTCATTGCAGAAAGCATTAACCTGACGCTCGATAAAACATCGGGGGTCTCTGCCATTCTTGAATCTACGGCCGGACAGGGAACCAACCTCGGATTTCGATTCGAGCAGCTTGCAAGAATCATCGACGGAGTGGAAGACAAAAGCAGAATAGGCGTATGCGTTGACACATGCCATACGCATTCGGCCGGATATGACCTCGAGTCTGAAGAGGGGTACGAAGCTACGTGGAATGAATTTGACAATACAATAGGACGCAGCTATCTCCGTGCATTACATCTGAATGACAACAAGCGAACATTAGGTTCTCGCATCGACCGTCACGAACTAATAGGCAAGGGATCGCTCGGCGCGGCGTTTTTTACACGACTTGTCAACGATCCTCGGTTTGACAACATGCCGCTCATACTCGAGACGCCCGACCCCTCTGTATGGAAAGAGGAGATAAGCTGGCTTTATTCGCAGATCAGGGAGTGACTGCCCCTGCAATTTATTATTAAACAAGCTTTAAAATAACACAACATACTCATGAAAACTAAACCTGATTTAAGTTTCTGGAAGCTGTGGAATCTATCTTTCGGCTTCTTCGGTGTGCAGATTGCATACGCATTGCAGAGTGCCAATGTGTCGCGAATATTCACGACAATCGGCGCCGATCCCCACGACCTGAGTTATTTCTGGATCCTACCCCCACTGATGGGACTTGTCGTACAGCCGATTGTCGGCATGATGAGCGACAAGACCTGGAACAGATTCGGGCGTCGACTTCCCTACCTCATCGCCGGTGCGCTTGTCGCCGTAGTCGTGATGTGTCTTCTTCCGAATGCCGGAAGTTTCCATTTCACTGTCGCTAGCGCAATCCTTTTCGGTCTTGTGGCTCTGATGCTGCTTGACACATCGATCAATACGGCCATGCAGCCGTTCAAGATGCTTGTAGGAGACATGGTGAACGAGAAGCAGAAAGGTCTTGCCTACTCGATCCAGAGTTTCCTTTGCAATGCCGGTTCGGTGGTGGGCTACATTTTCCCGATTCTTTTCATGTGGTTCGGCATAAAGAATACTGCTCCCGAAGGAGTTGTGCCTGACACCGTGATATGGTCATTTTATATCGGTGCAGCCATACTTCTGATATGTGTGTTCTATTCTCTTGTAAAAATCAAGGAGTGGCCGCCGAAACTGTATAATGAATACAATGGCATAGAAGAGAAACCGGTAAAGAAAGAGAAAAAAGACGTCATAACTCTTCTGCGTCACGCTCCTGCCACTTTCTGGACAGTCGGTGTTGTCCAGTTCTTCTGCTGGTTCGCGTTCCTGTTCCTGTGGACATATGCTACGAACACTGTGGCTCACAATGCATTTGAGGCTCCTACGACAGTCAACTATCCAGGCATATCATACGAAGGCAAAGACTATCAGGGCAAGTACCTGATAGCCAACGACAGCATCATAATTCTCGACCACGGCAAAAAGACCGAAGATTTTCTCTCTACCCATCAGGGTGCATTTGCTCTCACTACCGCAGATATTGTCGAAAAGAGAGCTGATGGCACGCTTGATATAAGCGCGACAGGAAATGTCCGGATCGATGACGCCTCCGGATGCGAATATATGACACGCACTGTTCTTGACGCCACCTCGCCAGCGTACAACGAGGCTGGAAACTGGGTCGGAGTCCTCTTCGCTATCCAGGCTCTCGGCTCTGTGCTCTGGGCAGTTGTCCTTCCGCGTTTCAGAAGCAGCAAGTTCTCATATACCCTCAGTCTTCTTCTCGGTGCCGCCGGATTCTTCATGACAGCGTTCATCACCCATCCCTACCTTTTGTTTGTGGCTTTCGCCCTCATAGGATGCGCATGGGCTGCAATGCTCGCCTGGCCGTTCACCATACTTACAAACTCACTGCGTGGAGGTAATATCGGAGCATACCTCGGATTGTTCAACTGCACGATATGTGTTCCCCAGATAGTGGCGGCACTTGTCGGAGGCTGGATCCTGACCATGCTCAGCGTTCCGGGAGAACTTGCTCCGGAGTATCTTATGATGGCTGTAGCCGGCGTTTCACTTGTCATCGGATCTGTATGCGTATTCTTCATAAAAGAAGGTCCTGGCAAGCAGAAACCGGAGGAAACTCCTGAAATCAGCGAAGTGATCTAATCATCGGACTAAACAGATATTCAATCATATACGTCCTGCGGAATCTCAATAGTTCCGCAGGACATTTTTTTTACCGTTAAAATCTTGCAGGATTTATTAATTTCGCTTATCTTTGCGCAAAACAACCAACTAAAATCTATATTGACAACGATCATGAAGAAACACAATTTCTATGCTGGTCCCAGCATACTTTCACCTTACACGATTCAGAAGACAGCCGATGCTGTCATCAACTTCGCCGATATGGGTCTCTCTATTCTTGAGATTTCCCACAGAAGCAAGGAATTTCAGGCGGTAGTCGATGAGGCTGTCGCTCTGACAAAAGAACTTCTCAATATTCCTGAAGGATACCATGTCCTTTTCCTCGGAGGCGGCGCAAGCCTCCAGTTCTGCATGGTGCCTTTTAACCTTCTCAATAAAAAAGCAGCCTATATCAATACAGGCACATGGGCGACCAACGCAATCAAAGAGGCACGCATTTTTGGTGAAGTTGACGTGATCGCTTCTTCCGAAGACAAGAAGTTCACCTACATCCCCAAGGATTTCGTGATTCCTTCCGATGTAGACTACTTCCACTATACATCGAACAATACAATCTACGGTACCGAGATCCGCAAAGACTTCGACAGCCCCGTGCCTATGGTGTGCGACATGTCGTCCGACATATTCTCACGTGAATTCGATGCGTCGAAATATGAATGCATCTACGCCGGTGCACAGAAGAACCTCGCGCCTTCAGGCGTAACCATCGTCATCATCAAGGAGGACGCTCTTGGAAAAGTATGCCGCGAGATCCCCACCATGCTTGACTACCGCACACATATCAAGAAAGGTTCGATGTTCAACACTCCGCCGGTGCTTCCTATTTATTCGGCACTCATGACTCTTCGTTATTACAAGGAGCAGGGAGGTGTCAAGGAGATGGAACGCCGCGACATCGAGAAAGCCGGCATCCTTTATGACGAGATCGACCGCAACCGTCTGCTCCGTGGCACAGTAGCCGAAGAAGACCGCTCGATCATGAATGTTTGCTTCGTCATGAATCCCGAATACGCTGAACTTGAAAAAGAATTCATGGAGTTTGCAACTTCGAAGGGAATGGTCGGCATAAAAGGACACCGTTCTGTAGGTGGTTTCCGTGCGTCGCTTTACAACGCGCTCCCTAAAGAAAGCGTTGAGGCACTTGTTGCCGCCATGAAGGAATTTGAGGCAAAACACTGATAATTCGTCATCATATGAAGATATTGGTTTTCACAGAGAAGCCTTTTGCTCAGGCAGCAGTGAAGGCGATCGAGAATACAATCAACGCTTCCGGCAACGAGCTCCTGCTCGTGGAAGGCGGCACACGCGAGGATCTTCTTGAGGCCGTTAAAGAGGCAGAGGGACTGATTGTCCGCAGCGACAAAATAGACGGTGCCGTCATGGATGCCGCCCCTAAGCTGAAGGTAATTGTGCGCGCTGGTGCAGGATATGACAATATCGACCTTGAGGCTGCGACCGCACACGGCATATGTGTGATGAATACTCCTGGCCAGAACTCAAACGCTGTGGCCGAACTCGTATTCGGCATGGCTGTCATGATGTGCCGCAACCAGTATAACGGAAAGTCGGGCACTGAGCTCAAAGAGAAAAGTCTCGGAATATATGCATTCGGACAGGTGGGCCGCAATGTGGCAAGAATCGCCAAAGGTTTCGGCATGAGACTCGAGGCACTCGACACATTTGTGCCCGATGCTGTTATGGAAGGCGAGGGAGTCAAGCCTGTGCACACACCTGAAGAGCTCTTCTCTGAGAACGATTTCGTATCGCTTCATATACCTGCTACACCGCAGACACGTAAATCAATCGGCTACGATCTGATGATGAAAATGCCTAAGGGTGGTGTGCTTATAAATACGGCCCGCAAGGAAGTCATCGACGAGGAGGGTCTGATGAAGGCTCTTGAGGAGCGTCCGGATCTCCGGTATATCTCCGATATCAAGCCTGACACAGCAGAGGAGTTTGAGAAACGGTTCGCATCGCGTGTATTCTTCACACCAAAGAAAATGGGAGCTCAGACCGCCGAAGCCAACTTCAACGCAGGAGTTGCCGCCGCTGAGCAGACTATAGCATATCTGAAAAATGGCTGGAATAAATTTCAGGTCAACAAATAATCATGTCACCTTACAGGTGACAGCTATATAAAAAATAGATCTGCCGTCAATTGCGGCAGATCCATTTTGTCATATCCATCCGAAATAGGCCGACTTGAAAATCAAAATCAAGTCGGCTTTTTTCGGACGGATACTCAGATACTATTGATATTTAATGCGCGTTGATAGTAATGAAGTCATTTAAACAACGTCAATGACTTTTACCTGTTTAACTTTTTTCAATTGACTACATGAAACATTTTTACGCGTTTCTCGCGAGTGCCGTTGTTTTACCTTCTGCGGCACTGTCTGCGGAAAAGCATTCCGGCTCTATTCCGGTTCTTTATGTAAACACAGAGAATCACGAGGAGATCACGACCAAAGAGTATTATCTCAACGCAACCTATTACCTTGACAATAATGGCAATCCGGATATCGAATCGATAGGGAATGCCGACAATCCTCAGTCTGTACAGATCAAGGCCAGAGGAAATTACACATGGACAGCGTTTGAAAAGAAACCATACAAACTCAAGTTTCCTAAGAAACTTGAATTCATGGGAATGGACAATAACAAGCATTTCGCTCTTCTGGCACATGCTGACGACAATATGGGATTCATGCGCAACATAACAGGGTTTGAACTCAGCAGGAGGCTCGGGCTTTCGTGGACTCCCGCTGACAAACCTGTCGAGTTTTACCTCAACGGTGACTACAAGGGGCTATACTTCGTGACACAGACCATCAGGATCGATTCCACTCGGGTCAATATAACCGAACAGGAAGATGAAGCTGTCTCAGAAGTCGATGGCGGCTGGCTTGTGGAGATAGATAATTACGACACCGATCCGCATATCACAGTGACCGAGCATAACGGATATCCGATATACTTCACATACAAGAGTCCCGAAGTGCTTGGTCCTGAACAGGAGGCATATCTGACAGAACAGGTCAATGCAATGAACGACGCCATATACTCGGAAGACAAAAAGTCTTCCGAGTGGCAGAAGTATATTGATCTGGAAACTGCCGCACGATATTATATAGTTCAGGAAATACTTGATGACTGTGAATCATATCACGGCTCATGCTACATCCATAAGGACCGCGGAGAAGGAGAAAAATGGAAATTCGGGCCGGTCTGGGATTTCGGCAATGCATTCCAAAGAGGAGACAAAGGTAAATTTGTGTGGCAGGATGCGGAGTTCAATCAGACTTGGATAGGCGAAATATACAAGTTCCCGGCTTTTCAGACAAAAGTTAAGGAAGTATGGGCCGAATTCTGCAAAACCGGTTATGATGGTCTTGAACAATATCTTCATGAATACGCTTCAGTGATCTCGGATGCAGCGCATTACAATTTTGAACGGTGGAATCAATATGGCAACGATGATGTCGAGGCTAAAACCAGAGAAATGATCAGGATGATCAGATGCAGCGTAGATTGGCTCGGTGATCAATGGGGAGCCAAACCGGAGATATCGGTTGAACCGGGTGTCGACATATATATCAGGGGGGATTTCAACAACTGGGACGCTACCCACAAACTTCATTATCTTGGTAATGGCATATATGAGTATGATCTGCAGGACGCAGACTATTCTGATGCTTTCAAGATTGGATCGTCTGACTGGAATACAGTAGACTATGGAGCAGCAGAAGATGGTATGACTCCTATGGCAGAGCAAGAATTCAAACTGGAGAAAAACGGTAAGAATATCAACTTCCCCCAGGTGCTGACTCGCCGAATGGTTGTAGACCTTAAAAACGAGACATTGATGTTTACCGATTATTCCGGAATTGATGACATAGATCTGGAGATGATGGAAAAGACCGAGTTTTACACAGTGACAGGACAAAGGGTGCCGGGAATTGAAGAAAGCGGGATATATATCCTGAAAACCGGAAACAAGACAAGAAAGATCGTAAGATAAAACCAGTATGAGAATGCAGCCGCCGAACACTGAGCTTTTGCGGCTGCTTTTTTATTGAATCACTGCAGCAGGCACTCCACTGGACAGAGCCTGCTTTTATTTGTGAGAGATTTTTGCTAATTTTGTTTTCTATTCTATTGAAGTTATGATTATGATTGGGAATCACCGAATATTAACTGCCATGCTTTCACTGTCTTTCCCTTTTGCAGTGTTGCCGTGGGGACAGAAAGGTCATGACACTGTGGCATATGTAGCGGAGTGTCGCTTGACTCCGGATGCCAGGGCAGCGGCGGAAGATTTGCTCGATGGCAAATCAATCGTGTATTATGCGAACTGGCTCGACAATGCATCGCATACTCCGGAGTATGCATATAGCAAGACATGGCACTATAAGAATATTGATGCGGATGAAAATTTCGCCAATGCGAAGATAAACGAGAACGGAGATATTGTCTCTGCTCTTGACTCCCGTATATCAGTGCTTGCGGATACAACTAGATCTAAAGAAGATCGGGCTCTTGCTCTGAAAATGGTTGTCCATCTTCTCGGAGATCTTCACCAGCCACTCCATCTCGGCCATGCGAGTGATCTCGGAGGAAACCGTCACGAAGTGAGGTTTTTTAAAAATGCGACTAACCTACACTCCGTATGGGACAGCAAACTTGTTGAGGCCGGACACAAATGGAGTTATACAGAATGGAAGGAACAGATCGACAGGACGACTCCAGAACAGGAGAACGATATACTGCGACTGACGACTCCGGCCGAATGGGCCGAAGAGACATATGGAATCGCACAGGAAGTGTACCGCCATACCCCCGTCGATATGAATATTGAATACACGTATATAGTGGAATGGACCCCCGTTGTCGAGCAGCAGCTGCTCAAAGGCGGAGTGCGCCTTGCAAAGGTGCTCAATGACGCTCTTTCGGAATAAGACAAAGCATATGTGTAAATATGAGGAACTGAATCTTCCGGCCGCTCCATTGCGAATCCGCGATGAAAACGGTATCCGTAAGGTATTCGACCGACTTCGCGACAAGTGGGTAGTGCTTACTCCCGAAGAATGGGTCAGACAGCATTTCACATATTGGCTGATCAATGAGTTTCACTATCCGCAAAGCTTGATGGCCAATGAAATAGGCATTGAAGTCAATGGAGCTAAAAAGCGTTGCGACACAGTGGCTTTCAGAAGAGAAGGCACTCCCCTTCTGATTGTCGAATACAAGGCTCCCGACATTCGGATCACACAGGCTGTGTTCGACCAGATCGTGCGATACAACATGAGTTTGCGGGCAGAATATCTCATTGTCTCCAATGGCATGGAGCATTTCTGCTGCAAGATAGACTATGTCGGCAATACATACCACTTCATACCGGTAATCCCTGATTACCAGGATTTATTTATTTCCAGATCCGAAAATTGAGCATGTCATCAGAAATAACCACGAACTATAAATACCTTGACGAGCTTAATCCTCAGCAGCGTGCCGCAGTGGAATACTGTGACGGGCCCTCTTTGGTCATAGCCGGAGCCGGATCCGGCAAGACAAGAGTGCTGACTTATAAGATTCTTCACCTGATTCGTTCAGGCATTGAACCGCACCGTATACTCGCACTGACTTTCACCAACAAGGCTGCCCGCGAGATGAAAAGCCGTATTGCCCGAGTAGCAGGCGAGAAAGCGGGAGCCAGACTGTGGATGGGTACTTTCCACTCCGTGTTTCTACGGATTCTGCGCAGACATGCGGAGGAAATCGGCTTCAAAAACGGGTTCTCCATCTATGATGCGACAGATTCGCGCAATCTGGTCAAGCAGATTATCAAGGAACTCGGCCTTGACGAGAAGCAGTATAAGCCCGCATCCGTAGCATCGCAGATCTCTAACGCCAAAAACGCGATGATGACTCCCGTCCAGTATCATAACGAGTATTACGATGACGACAGAAAATCGAAAAGACCGATGGTTTCAAGGATTTTCGATATCTATGTCAGACGCTGCCGGGCTGCCAATGCAATGGATTTCGATGACATACTGTTCTTCATGAACACTATGTTGCGTGACAATCCAGATATACTCAGGCATTATCAGGAGTTTTTCCGATATATCCTTGTAGATGAGTATCAGGATACCAACTTCGCACAGCACCTCGTTGTGTCGCAGCTTGCAAGACCTGACAACATGCTGTGTGTCGTCGGTGACGATGCCCAGAGCATATATTCATTCCAAGGTGCGAACATCGCAAACATCATAAACCTCGAGAAAGCATATCCGGGACTTAGAACGTTCAAACTTGAAAGAAACTACCGGTCTACAAAAAATATCGTTAATGCCGCAGGGAGTCTTATCGAGAAAAACACCCGTCAGTTGCCCAAGCAAGTGTATTCCGAGAACGAGACCGGTGCTCCCATAGAGATTATACGCACATACAGCGACATAGAGGAGGCTTATATAGTGGCTACGGGCATAAACGCCACCAAGATGTCTGAACATGACTCATATGATGATTATGCAGTCCTTTACAGGACCAACGCACAGAGCCGAGTCATAGAGGAAGCACTTCGCAAGCGCAACATAAGCTATCGGATTGTGGGTGGAACAGCTTTCTACCAGAGAAAAGAGGTGAAAGACATGATAGCCTATTTCAGACTCGCGGTCAATCCTGATGACGACGAGGCTTTGCGCCGTATCATCAATTTCCCAGCGCGTGGAATCGGCGATACCACCGTAAAAAAGATACAGGCCGCCGCCTCTGCTTCGGAAGTAAGCTTGTGGAGTGTACTTGACAATCCCGACACGCATGCCCTTGATGTCAACGCAGGAACGCGCAAGAAACTTAATGCCTTTGTCGACATGATACATGAATTCATCTCCGACAACGGCAAATCAAACGCGTTTGAGCTCGGACAGCTTATCTATAACCGCACCGGAATTCTGCTTCTATACGCTCACGACAATACTCCGGAAAGCATATCGCGACAGGAGAACCTTTCTGAAATGCTCTCCGGTCTCAAGGACTTCGCCGAGACTGCTCTTGAAACAGGAGAAGGAAGTGCCCAAATGGCAGACTTTCTGTCGGAAGTCTCTCTCGCCACAGATGCTGACGAAAAAGATAAGACGGATGAACCTAAAGTGACTCTGATGACAGTGCATGCCGCAAAAGGTCTTGAATTCAAGCATGTATACATTGTCGGTGCGGAAGAGGAACTGTTTCCTTCATCAATGGCCATGAATACAATAGCCGAGATTGAGGAGGAGCGTCGCCTTATGTACGTGGCTATCACGCGTGCCGAGAAAAGCTGTGTCATCACATATGCGAAATCTCGTTTCCGTAACGGTCAGACAAAAATGACGTCACCCTCAAGGTTTCTGGCTGAGATTAATCCCCGCTTTGTCAATTCAGGAGATTCCTCAGAATCCCATCAGACCGAAGGACCCACATTTGTCAATCCGGCTGCCAATTATCAGGAAAGTAGATACGGAAGATTCAGCGGGTCTAAGCCCGCACCTGCAGCAAAACTCAAATCAGTCAGATCCGTGTCATCTTCCGATATCCGGCTCCAGCACGCCCCCGACAGTCTTGCTGTAGGAATGCGGATCGAACATGCAAAATTCGGTAGGGGCACCATAGTAAAAACAGGCAATATCAGCGGAGAACCGAGCATATCGGTAGATTTCGGCACGACAGGGACAAAGAATCTGCTTCTCCGCTATGCAAAATTCAATATCATATGACAATGCAGACTCCATATTACATAGTATATGAGGATCGACTCCGCGCCAACCTTGAAAAACTGCTGAAGGTAAGCCGTGAAGCTGATCTTAAGATAATAATGGCGTTCAAAGCCAATGCCCTGTGGAAGACGTTCCCGATCATTAAGGAATATTTCACAGCCTCTACAGCAAGCTCGCTTAACGAGATGCGACTTTCGCTCGAGTATCTCGGCAATGATGTGCATGCTTACTGTCCGGTGTATACCGGATCGTCGTTTCCTGATTTTCTCGACGGTTGCACTCACATCACGTTCAATTCACTCGCACAGTTTCACAAATTTTATCCCCTCATGCAGGCACATGAGCGCAAGGTTTCAGCCGGTCTGCGGGTCAATCCTCACTGCAGTGTCATCGATACAGACATCTACAATCCCTGCAAACCGGGATCGCGTTTCGGCGAGAATCCCGAAAACCTACGGAACGGCCTGCCTGAAGGAATAGAGGGATTGCATTTTCACGCGCTCTGCGAATCATCAAGCTATGATCTTGAGGCTGTGCTCGATGCTTTTATCGCACAATACGGGCATCTTCTGCCGCATGTGAAATGGCTCAATATGGGCGGAGGCCATCTGATAACGCGCAAAGACTATGATACCGAGCATCTGGTGAAGCTGATAAACGCTCTTCACGAAAGGTATCCTCATCTTGAACTGATCATAGAGCCCGGAAGCGCGTTCACATGGCAGACGGGTGATCTTGTGACGGAAGTGCTGGATGTAGTAGAGGACGCGGGCATACGCACGGCGGTGATAGACGCTTCTTTCGCATGTCACATGCCGGATTGCCTTGAAATGCCCTATAAACCTGCCATAGCGGAAGCAATGCCCGACAACGGCGAAACTGATGAAAACGGAGAATCCGAGGCTTGTCATGATGGCATATCCTATCGTCTGGGGGGGAATTCATGTCTGAGCGGAGATTATGTAGGCGACTGGAAATTCAGTCATCCTCTTAAAGCCGGCGACCGTCTCACCCTGCTTGACATGAATCACTACACCACCGTCAAGACAAATATGTTCAATGGCATTCAGCATCCGTCTATATGGCTTAAGTCTGTAAAAGGAGATCTGGTTCTGCTGCGGGAATATACGTATGAGGATTATAAAACCAGAATGGACTGACGGTCGGACTTTTTCAAACGCCTCATTGGGGTTTGAAAGACAATATATGCGGTTTTAATTAATTTCGGACAGCTTTAATATTATAAAGTTGTCCGAAAATATTTTTAACAACCTAATCGTCATCTGTTTGCAAAAATATGCTACTTTAAAAGTTTTCCATTTTGAAATTTGTGGGAATGTTTTGTCTGAATTTTTTTTGAGGATTCGGATTAAAATTGTAATTTTGTGGTGCCTTTCATGGCCATAGACGAACCCAAATTCCAGAAACAGATGATACAGACAGTTGTTAAGCGCGACGGCCGTGTGGCCGGATATAATGAGGAGAAAATCAAAGCCGCTATCCGCAAGGCCATGCTCACTACAGAAATGGGCGAGGATGAAGCTCTCATACAGAAAATAACCGACAGGGTGGGCATGTCGGGCAAGGAGCGCATGACTGTCGAAGAAATTCAGGACAGGGTCGAGATCGAACTCATGAAATCCGCCCGCAAGGATGTTGCCAAAAGATACATCGCATACCGCGACCAGCGCAGCATAGCCCGGCGGGCAAAGACTCGCGACATGTTTCTTGAGATTATAGAGGCGAAAAATAACGACATTACGCGTGAAAACGCAAACATGAACACAGATTCCCCCGCCGGAATGATGATGAAGTTCGCCAGCGAGACCACGAAACCGTTTGTCGACGATTATCTGCTGTCCGCCACAGCCAAGCAGGCCGTAAAAAACAACTATATACACATTCATGACAAAGACTACTACCCTACCAAAAGTCTGACATGTGTGCAGCATCCGCTCGACCGCATTCTTGAGCGAGGTTTTGTGGCGGGTCATGGCGAATCTCGCCCTGCCAAAAGGATCGAGACGGCAAGTGTCATCGCCTGCATATCGTTAGAGACAGCCCAGAACGAGATGCATGGAGGTCAGGCAATACCTGCGTTCGACTTCTATCTCGCGCCGTTCGTGCGCCGTTCGTTTATAGAAGAAGTAAAGACACTTGAGCAATTTACAGGAGAAAACCTTGAATCACTTTATGACGTCGATTTAGAAGACTTCATCAAGAAAGATCTTGACGGACTGACAGGCTCTGCACGTTATATCCAGCACGCTGTCAACAAGACTGTGGACCGTGTGCACCAGTCGATGGAAGCATTCATTCACAATATGAACACCATACACTCGCGCGGAGGCAATCAGGTCGTATTCTCGTCGATCAACTACGGCACCGACACATCGGCCGAAGGCCGCTGCGTGATTCGCGAATTGCTTAAATCCACATATGAAGGAGTCGGAAACGGCGCGACTGCCATTTTTCCCATTCAGATATGGAAAAAGAAGAGAGGCGTGAGTTATCTTCCCGAAGACCGGAACTATGATCTTTACAAGCTTGCATGCAAGGTGACGGCGAGAAGATTCTTTCCCAACTTTCTGAATCTCGACGCCACATTCAACAAGGCTGACGAGTGGGATGAAAATGATCCGAAGCGTTATCTTCACGAAGTGGCCACAATGGGATGCCGCACCCGCGTGTTCGAGAACCGATATGGCGAGAAGACGTCGGTAGGACGAGGCAATCTCTCTTTCACTACAATCAATATCGTGCGCCTCGCCATTGAGGTGATGAACGTAAAGGACAAGACGGAACGGATCGAAAGGTTTTTCGAGAAACTCGATGAGATTCTGGATATTACGGCCATGCAGCTCAACGAACGCTTTAACTTTCAGAAAACAGCACTCGCAAAGCAGTTCCCGCTTGTGATGAGTGTGCTGTGGAATCACACCGAAGACCTCGGACCGAACGACACGATCGAGTCTGTTATCAATCAGGGCACACTTGGTATCGGATTCATCGGTCTTGCCGAGTGTCTGATCGCTCTTGTAGGCAAACATCATGGTGAAAGCGAGGAAGCTCAGGCTCTCGGCCTCAAGATTGTAGGTCATATGCGCAGCCGTGTCAATGAGTTCTGTGAGAAATATGAGCACAACTTCTCTGTTCTTGCCACTCCTGCCGAAGGTCTTTCAGGCAAATTCACCAAGAAAGACCGCAAGTCGTTCGGTATCATTCCGGGAGTCACCGACAAAGAGTATTACACTAACTCCAACCACGTGCCTGTATACTATCACTGTTCACCACGGCACAAGGCCAAAGTAGAGGCTCCCTATCACCCTCTGACCACTGGAGGTCACATATTCTATGTGGAAATCGACGGTGACGCCACTCATAACGAGGAATCGATCATGCAGATCGTCGATATGATGGATCAGTACAACCTCGGTTACGGCTCGGTGAACCACAACCGCAACCATTGTCCCAACTGCGGCTATGAGAATGCGGCGAAGGATGAAGAGGCATGCCCGAAATGCGGCACCGCTTTCGAGACCATACAGCGGATAACAGGTTATCTTGTGGGAACTACTGACCGGTGGAATTCGGGCAAACTTGCGGAACTGCATGACCGGATTGTTCATAAATAACTGCCTCTGCGCTGCATGTCATGAAAGTTAGAGTGCTTGATATAATCAAAGGCACTACGGTGGATGGTCCGGGATTCCGGACCTCTATCTATCTTGCCGGGTGTCGCCATTGTTGTCCAGGATGTCATAATCCGCAGTCATGGGACTTTGAGGGTGGCATGGAGATGGAAATCGATGATCTGATGGAAATCGTGAAAGAAGAGGATTTCGATGTGACGCTCTCGGGCGGAGATCCGATGTACAGACCTGATGTCGTCCGCGAGATTTCAAGAAGGGTCAGGTCGCTCGGTCACCATGTATGGGTTTATACCGGTTTCACATGGGAACAGATAAAGTCTGATTCCCGGATGCTTGGTGCTCTCGCAGATGTGGAAGCTATAGTCGAAGGTCCTTATGTAGAGGATCTTAGAGATGTAGACCTCAGATTCAGGGGATCGTCCAACCAGCGCATAATTTATCTGTAGACGCACATGATGTGCACATGACAATTGCTAATTTTGTAGCGTTTAACAAAAAATCGGCATTATCATGGATACGCACCATCATCATCATGACCATCAATGCGGTTGCTGCTGCAACAAGAGCGGACATGAGCAACACTCGCGCGTTGCTCATGGATCGGCATGGAAACAGTTTGTTCCGGAACTGTTTTCGGCTCTGCTTCTCATACTGGCAATGTCAGTGCCATGGCCCGACGGCATTGTCCGCTTATGTGTGTTTATCGGGGCATTGCTTCCGGTCGGACTTCCTATACTGCGGATGACAGTCTCGGAATGGCTCAACCGCGATATATTCAATGAATTCACACTTATGGTTCTTGCGAGTGCGGGGGCTTTTGTGATCGGGGAATATCCGGAAGCTGTGGCTGTTCTTCTCTTTTATTCCATAGGAGAGAAACTCGAGGATGTCGTTTCAGGAGATGTAAAAGGTGAAATCCGGAATCTTCTGCGGGAAATGCCAGAGAAGGTCACCATCATGGCAGACGGCATAAGAAAGGATATCTCTCCGCAATCTGTCAGACCGGGAATGACGATGGCTGTAAAACCAGGAGAGAGCGTTCCTCTTGACGGAATCATGTTGTCGGCCGATGGCGCGGATCTTAATACAGCTGCGATTACAGGAGAGAGCGTACCACGGTTTCATGCCTGTGGAGACAATGTCATGTCCGGCACGATTCCGGTAGACCGAGAGATACTTGTAGAGGCAACACGTGAATGGAACGACAGCTCGATGACGCGGATCATGAAGATGATAGAAGACGCGTCATCACATCGCGCACCGTCTGAATCCCGGCTGCGCAGAATCACCAGATGGTATACTCCTCTTGTTTTTACGGCAGCTTTGCTTGTCTTTGCAGTTCCTTGGGTCATAGAGATGTGTAACGGATCTTTCAATTTTGAATGGGCAGTGTGGTTGAGAAGATCTCTTGTATTTCTTGTATGTTCCTGTCCGTGTGCACTCGTGGTCAGCATACCTCTGACATACTTCGCGTCAATCGGCATCTCATCGCGTCATGGCATTCTTTTCAAAGGGCATGACAGTCTTGATGCTATTGGAAATACTCGTATAGTGCTCTTCGACAAGACCGGCACAGTCACCACCGGAGAGTTCCGTATTGAATCAATAGTTTCAATCGGATCTCTTGATCATAGTCAGCTTCTTTCGATTGCGGCGTCTGCCGAGACTGGAAGCTCGCACCCTATAGCACGCGCACTGATCCGGGAAGCGGAAAAGATGAATCTGACTTTTCCCGTCATCTCCGGTGCTATAACCGTTCCTCATGGCATCAAGGGCAATATGGAAGGCCGCGAGGTCATCATAGGTTCTCCCGGCATCATGAGGACAGAAGGCATAATCTTTCCAGACAATATCGATGGGCAGACATGTGTGCAGGTTTCAATAGATAGAAAACCGGAAGGCATCATCGTCCTTGCCGATACCGTAAAGTCAGGTGCCAAGGAAGCTGTCAGCATGCTTCATCAGCGCAGGATGGCAAAGGTCGGCATACTTTCGGGAGACTCGGATGAATCGGTCAGAAAAGCGGCGGAAGAATCGGGCATTGATTTTTACAAATCATCATTGCTTCCTGATGAAAAACGTGAACTGGTTTCTCAGTACACAAAAGAAGACCGAAACGTACTGTTTGCCGGAGATGGCGTCAACGACGCTCCTGCACTCGCGGCGGCCGGCATCGGGGTCGCCATGGGCGATATCGGCACATCTATCGCAATAGAATCGGCACAAGTGGTGATTGCGGGCGGAGATCTACGCAAGATTCCTCAGGCAATTGATATATCTCGCCGTGTGAGAAGCGTTATAATGGAAAACGTTGCTTTCGCATTCGGAGTCAAAATAATTGTAATGACTCTCGGTGCATTCGGGATCGCAAGTCTATGGGCTGCGGTTTTTGCCGACACCGGAGTCACGGCCATCACGATTTTATGGACATTATACAGGTTAAAGATATGGCAATTGAGAAGATTGAAGAAGAACTGACAGCAAGACTTACCCGAGCCGGGATACGTGTCTCGCCAGTAAGACTACTTGTATTGAAGACACTTATGTCTTCTGACAAGCCGCTGTCGTCACTTGATATCGAGACCGGACTTGAGACAGTGGACCGTTCATCCATAACGAGAACTCTGTCAGTCTTTACTGAAGCACATATCGTTCACGTCATTTCTGACGGATCCGGCTCGATGAAATATGAGGTCTGCACCGATTCGGAAACCGGTGGGGGGCAGTTCCATTCGGACGGTCATGCCCATTTCCACTGCAGATGCTGCGGAGAGACCTTATGCCTTACTTCCGCGCCTGTGCCGGAACCTGTGCTTCCTGAAGGATTTCGGGCTGAAAATGCCACTTACGTAATCACCGGATTGTGTCCGGCATGTAACAAAGACAAATGAAATCTATAGCTGATGTGATTCTTTCATACACGCTTAACCTCATCTACACCTTCGATATCCGATATGTGGTGTATAATGGTCTGGAGTTCCTGGAACGAATGAACGGCGAAAGAGATTCTCAACGTGACGATCGAATCTACTGTTGACGTGTTGATGCTGTCCATTGCAAGATGAAGCCTGTTGGTGATGCAGTCGACAAGATCGACAAAAAGATGGTATCTGTCTACAGCTTTGATGATAATGGTAACAGGATACAGAGTGGCGTCAGGTCTGTAGTCAACCGGAACAATGCTGTCTCCGAACTGAGATGCAAGTCTGACTGCGAGATGACAGTCTCGCTTGTGCAGAGTGACGGAACCATCCGCTTCACGAAATCCGATCACCTCTTCACCTGGAATCGGCATGCATGCCTCACAACGGTTATACTCAGGTCTCGGCAGAGAAGCGATATAGGCGGCAATCGCTTTCTTTGCCTTGTATGTCACCACAGCGTCAAGCCAGTCTGGATTAGGATGACTGTCAGGATCAGTGAATATCTCGACCACGTCTCCCCTTCTCAGCTGTGCCTTGATTGATGACAGAAAGCCGTTGACTCTCGCATATTTTGCTCTCGCTCCCAGATCAAGGCCGACTTCGTACGCAAAATCGAGCACCGTGGCTTTCTGCGGGAGAATTATCTCCTTGCCCTTCGGGGTGAAGGTCATTATGTCGTCATTGTAGAATGACGTGACTACATTGTCGATAAAGCCAGTGCCGTTACTGTGCCCTGCTATGTCGCGCAGCACGCTACGGAACTTCTGGATCCACCGGCTTATGTTGTCTCCTGACCTGTCGGCCACGCATCCGAGCTGTGATTCCCGAACCATGCGGGTGCTGCTGATATGCACTTCCTGCCATCGTCCGAAATCAGCGAGCAACTTGACATGAAAGCTCTGATAGCCGTTCTCCTTAGGAGAATCTATGTAGTTTGATATTCCTCCGGGCTTCTCCTTGAATCTGTCGGTAAGGACGGAGTAGATTCGCAACGCCACGTCTTTTTCAGACACACCTTCAGGTATGTGGTAAACGATCTCTGTGAAATGACGGTATTTTAGGTGATTGAAATCGTCACCATATTTGTGCATCTTGCGCCATATACTGTAGGGATGACGATACTCTACAGAGACTTCCACCCCAATGCCTGCATGCTCGAGTGTCGCCTTAATCTCATCTGCAAAGATTCCGAGTCGCTTGCGTTGAGCCTCCTCGTCGTTTCTGATAAGATGCTCGAGATCGGCATATTCGTGAGGGCACCTAAACTGAAAGCTCAAGTTCTCGAGTTCTGTCTTGACATTGTAGAGGCCGAGCCTGTTGGCCAAAGGCGCATAGAAATAGTCTGTTTCTCCGGCAATTTTCATCTGCTTGTCGGCCGGCATTGACGACAGGGTTCTCATATTGTGCAGCCTGTCGGCCAGTTTTACAAGGAGGGCCCTTATGTCGTACTGTACCGAATCAAGCATCTGTTTGTAGTTGTCAACCTGCTTGGACTCGACATACTTGTCTTTCTTCTGCTTGGTGACAACGCCGACAAGATAGGCCACATCCTCACCGAACCGGTCTCTGATATCATCTATGGTATAATGAGTGTCTTCGACAACATCATGGAGAAAGGCCGCAATGACAAGATTGGTCTCGAGCATGAGTTCATCGGCGGCGATTGTCGCAACGGCTATGGGATGCAATATATAAGGCTCTCCCGTCTTGCGTTTCTGAGGAGAATGCGCTTCCCGTGCGAATTCAAATGCCTTCTTAAGACGAATTATATCTTCATCCGAAACACGCTGGGCCATAACGTCAATGACGTGTGCCGCTTTTTCCTTGATAATCCTGTCGTAATTGTCATGCATAGGCCTATCCATATGTTATCTATGCAAATTTGAATATTTTTTTTGAAAAAAGCAAATCCCCAACAGAATTTGTCTGTTTGATCTTCTGCAGTGAGAACGACAGACATAACACACCCTTTCCAACAACAGATGTCTAATTTACAAAACTAATGAGAAATATGCATTAAATTTGGATTTTTTGACTAAATTTGCATCAATAGACAATAACGCATCGCAAGGGAGAGCCTATATGGGTTTCAAAGTATGCGCAGTTTGAAAAACTATACGATACACAATGCACAGACTTAAAATATTTGTCATTCTTATCCTCTGTATCGCAGCCTCCTGTATGGCAGCAGAATCTCATGTGTCTCTGTATGGCAAATGGCAGAATGCCGACAACTCACATCTAATGGATATCGCGCGCGATCTTGTGGATCGCAATAGCTGTGACAGTGCTTTGGTATGCTATTCCATAGTGGCTGACAGACTTCGCGACAACGCATATTTGCAGGAAGACAAAAAGCTTCTTTCGCGGGCACTCAATAACATCGGGTTCATTTACGGCACTTATTTTTTTTGACTATAAAGCGGCTGTCAACGCCCTCCAAGAATCGCTGAAAGTATCTATCGAGAGCGGCTACGACGAGAATCTGTCTTTTGTCAACCTCAACCTTGGAGGTGTATATCTCGGCTGTAACATAATGTACGGAAAAAACTGTTTTCCGATGAAGTGTGGAACTATCTGCACCGTGCTTCTGAAAGTGCCGTTTCGTCTGAACAGTACGAAGTGGCATTTGTGGCATTTCTTAATATGGGTCAGATGTATTTTCTCGATCGACAGAACGAGCAGATGAAAGAGGCCATAAGCCTGTTGAGGCGTGCCGATGTGCCGGCGGATATGCCTGCGACAGATATTCCCGTGGTCTGGAAGCTTACATGTCTGGCAACTACAATCAGGCTCTTGCCATGTTTAATTCCATGAAGCCTCTGATACCGCAAGGAGACTTACTCGCGCCAAAGTACGAACTGATAATTCTAAGCGCAATTGCCGACACCTGCAAAGAACTCGGAGACTACGCAGCGGCAATAGAGACCGCCTCGCTTCTGCTCGATTTATCTTCGAACCTTACCGCACCTGAAAGCAAACGCATAGCAGACTCCGTACTGCAGATTATGGGCAATACGGAAATCATCACTGATCCCGGCTTCTCTCTTGCAGTGCTGGCTGAGCATATCGGCCGTTCAGCCAAAGTTGTCTCGCAGGTGGTTAACGAGACCCTCGGCAAGAATTTCAAAACACTCCTCGGAGAATACCGTATCCGTGAAGCATGCGTCAGGTTGCTCGACACCGATACATACGGCCAGTACACCATTGAGCATATAGCAGAGAGCGTCGGCTTTAATTCGCGTTCGAATTTCTCTGTGACTTTTAAGAAAATCACAGGCCTGACTCCCGCCCAATTCCAGAAAAGTTCTATCTCAGACTCAGGAGACTGATTTTTAATAAATATGCAATTCCGATATATACAACTGATTATAAGTAATATACATTTTGTTTTGTTCTGATTCATGTTTTAGAACTGTCTAAACCGATTTCTATACACGGTGTAATTTGGGTTTAAATAACTAGGGTGTTCAGTTTGATGTTCCGAAAAACATCATTCAAAACACCTGAAATATTAATAAAAACACGTGCTTAAAAAT
>VSPN01000032.1 GCA_009775355.1 Muribaculaceae bacterium | reverse complement strand
AACAGCACCGCCATAGGGCGACCACGCTCCATTTTCAGCTTGATAAATCAAGCCATTAACTGAATATCCCTAACTAAGGTTTTCTTCATAGATTGTTCTTATTAAATGGTTAATATATTGTTTGTTCGTTTTCTTTCCGGTCTGACCTGATGTGTGGCATGGCTTTCCCGGACTGACTTGTATCGGTACTGTAAAATTATTGATTATGGCGTATTATTCGTGATGTTCAAGATGAATTCTGAAATCTGACAAAAAAAATGTAATTTTGTCGTACATATGTCCCGGTCTGCGTAATAAGCATGCCTGCATGCTTGTATGTCTGTGTTGCTGTCGTGTAGAGTCCGGCATGCTTTGCATCTCTCTGCGGGTGTCGGATGTGGCGGCACTCTGTGGTTTGATCCATAGCGTATTGGTCTGCGTCCGGATTCTGCCTCATGATCTCTCAGGGCGCGTATACGGCGGGTGGGTGCTGTTCTGCCTTGTTCCATTACATTGCGTTTTGAGACTGTTGTCGGTTGGCTGTTATTGATGACGCTCACAGTTTCCGGGTATGAAGGACACTATGATTTGATTGCAAAGTTAATGTGTTATTATTGAATTTCCAAATAATTCAATAGAAAAACTTTAATAAATTTTATTTAGATTATTGATATGTCTGATTTTGAAAGACTTAAAATGCTTTTAGAGCATATTGGCATTTCTGCCAATAGATTATCAAAGGAAATAGGACTGTCGAGTCCTCAGGTATTTTATGATATTAAGGCAGGAAGATGTGGTATTTCCAAAGATCTTGCCAGGAAAATTCAAGATAAATACTTGAATATTGATATGGCATGGTTGCTGACAGGAACCGGAAGCATGATCAAGGATGAAAAGGCGGTGGCTGTGCCGATACCGGAGGGGGCTCTTTATTCTGTCGATACTCTGCCTCTTGTCGATATCAAGGCTATAGGATGTCTTGTCATAGACGGAGTGGCGGCGGAGTCGTGGGGGCAGTCGGGTGTGTCTGTGCCATTCATGAATTGCGAGAAGGGTGATATTGCGGTGTGTCAGTATGGAGACTCCATGGCGCCGGTCATCCCGGCCGGGTCGATCCTGCATATCAGGCGTGTCGCTATGTGGCGCGACTATATCGGCTATGGCAATGATTTTGTGATCGTTCTCAATGACGGCAGGAGGATGACTAAAAATATTGTCAGATATGAAGAGGATCCGCATAACTTTCTGCTCGCGCATTCATATAACAGTGAGGTGGGAGACGAAGCGCTTCCCAAGGATATGGTCGCGGAGGTGTGGAAAGTAATCAGCGTGGTCAGTACGAAAGGTTGGTGAAGTGCGGCCTCTTTCTCTTGTCAGGTGCTTATAATGGGCGGATGCAGACCTCTTTTTTATCGGGTTTCAGAGAGGCTTCTCTTTGTCTGAGTGGTGTAGGTGTGGTGTAAAGGTTTGAAACAGAGTAAAAAAGAAAAGATTAATTGTCTCACGACAACTAATCCTCTAACCTTAAATCTAATACCATGAAAAACACGTTGCAAAGTTATATAAAATTCCTCTAACAAAAAAATAATTTTACAAGAAAAGTTATGGCATTATGATTAATTAACTTATGAACTACAGTCAGTTCGATTAACTTTGCATATTTTGATACTTTTTGTGCAATAAAGTATAATCTTTTCGATATTTTGGGAAAAGTATGTGAGAATTTTATCCTTAAACATATGTTAAAATGCTGATTTTTATCATTTTGTCAAATCTGAAATATATTGTTGGCTCGAAACTGGGGGCTATTATGACAAAATGACAGAATATGAGCAGCCGTTGGTTGCTGTGAATGTTCACATCACCTTTTTGAAGGTTCTCGATCCGCGGCGTATTATCACGATTTCTCCAGACTGCGGTTCGGAAATCTCCATTCCCTGGGTGTTGTAGTATCTGGTTACGTCATCGTCATCAGGGCTCACGACTTTTGTTCCGGCGGGGAGAGCGTCGGGATCCTGTGCGAAAAGTGGAATAGAGGGAAACCAATAGTTGCTGATCATTTCATAGTCGCGAATCTTCACGCCGTCGGCTGTGTAGCGCCGTGTGACATAGGTCGGGATGCTGAATTCATGATAAAGCGACATGTATATCTCGTCGGTCACCGGATGCACTCGCATCGAGCAGCCGTATAGTTTCCAGTTCTCGCCATCCTCGTCGAGGTCTATGATTTTTTCCATGCGGCGTATGTCGACATCGAATCTGAAGATTTTGGTGCCGGTAAACCAGCTTGTCGAGCCCCCTTTCCAGTAGAGAGTGTTGTTGACAGCCGATGCGCAGAAGGCGTCGGGAGTCCAGGCGTACCACGAATTCGAGGGGGGATACATTCCCTCTGCGATATCGATGACTTCAGTCTCGAAAGTGCGCGGATCTACCCTGACCATATACGGGAGTGTGGTGCCGGTGCCCTGGATGTTGCGGGCAACGCTCAGCCAGAGCGAGCCATCTTTTGCGCGTACCACCGATCCTATGCCGGCTTTTTCCTGAACGATATCCATCGGGATCGTCTTTATGACGCGGTCGGTCGCGGTGTCGATTATAAGGAGGCCGGCCTGCTGGTGTGCGGCGAAGACTTTTCCTTCGGCGAGCACCATCGAGCCTGACTGCCCGTGATAGAGCGAACCGGTCGGGTCGGTGTTCGGCCGGTCGTCGCCCGCGTTCGGGTTTGCTGTGCCCTCGATCTGTCCTTTGACCTCATAGGTGTCGAGATCGAAGATCCAGATTCCGTTGCTTGTAGATATGTAGCCTTTATGGTCATCGATGCCGACGAATCCTCTTCCGTCGCACTGCTTGCCCGACGGGTCGATCAGTTCGCTCTGGAAAAGTATCTTCATTGTAGCGGCGTCGGCCACTGTGATTCGGCCTCCGGTTATGTCGGCTCCGGGGTCTTTTTCCTGTTTGGCTATCAGGTAGAGGCGTCCGCGCCACAGTTGTCCGTACTGGTTGGTGCATCCCAGCTCGCGTCCAGGGTTTTCGGCCTGGATCACACGGTAGTGCCAGAAGTCGCCGTCAGGGTCATCGGGCAGCAGGTAGTTGACAGTGGAGTTCTGATGACCGTACCAGTCTTCGTTGACGATAAACACGCCCGATGAATAGTCAGTGTCAGTTTCGGCGTATCCCGTCTGAAAGGCGGCTGCTGCTATTGCTGTCGTCAGCAGTATTTTTGTTTTCATCATTATGGTGTCGATTGAAATTGGCGGGAGGATGCCATTGCAGACATTCCTCCCGCCGGCGGTAATCACTATGGTATCAGTTGTTATTTGACAATGACCTTGGATGTTTTGCCAGAGCGCACGGTTACGTAGATTCCGGGTTGGAGTCCGCTGTTTCCGTTTACTCTGAGGCCGTCAAGAGTATAGATCTCTGTCTCTGCGTCGCACCCGTCAGTCACAACAGTCATGCCTGTCTCAATTTTGCCGGTGAGTGTGAACGTTCCGGAAGTTCCTGTCACGGTTGTCTCTCCTGTCGCGGCGGAGAGCATGACATCGTAGGCAGTGGTCTTCTCGGGGCGAGTCATGAAGAATGAGCCTGAGCCTTCGGTGTCAAGCGAGAGGGGAGTGGAGGTGAACCCGGAAATGCCGGCGTCGTCTCCCTCCTCCGCTATGCTGTCAGGAGTATCTTCCGTTGTCGTCGCCTCACGGTAGAGCACATTGAATTCGGCCTGGTCTGTGAAGAGGCAGAGGTCGTTGGCTTCGCGGAACATTGCGGGCAGTTCTGTCTCATATGTGAAACCGGCCTCGACTCTGATCTCCACGTCGTCCGAGCCGTTGTCGTCAACGGTGTAGGCGCATTCGATCCCGTCGGGCATCACTTCCGAGATCACGGAGTTTTTCCAGCCTGCGGCTGCCGTATAATCGGATTTTTTCCCGGCCGGGACTGCTATTTGCGCATATTTCCCTGTGGCGAGACGCCAGAGATTGCTGCCGGCTCTTTTGGGAGTTCCGGTGTTGCAGACATATACTTTTGTTCCTTCGGGGCATCCGTAAAGAATGTCTGATGTGTATGCCATGTCGCCGGTTGTCGCCGGAAGAGTCAGTTCGGTAATGGCGGTGTTGCGGAACGCATTGTTGCCGATAGTGGACAGTCGGGCGGGAAGAGTAACCGAGGCAAGAGCCGAGCATCCGTCGAAATCGTTCGCACCGATAGATGTGACACCGTCAGGAATGACGATCGAGGTCATTTTCTTGCAGTTTGCGAAGGCCCAGGTGCCTATCGAGGTCAGAGTCGGGGGCAGATTGAATGCCGGAGTCTCCGGAGTCTCTTCCGCTCCCTTGACAGAGATTGTCTCAAGAGCCGTGCAGTCGCGGAACATGTTCTGACCGACTGATTTCATTCTGTTGCCGAGTGTCACTTTCCTGAGATTTGCGCATGACTGGAACAGTGCGTTGGAGCCGGCTGTGATCGAGTTGGGAAGTTCTGCCTCGGTTATTCCTGAACCCTGGAACACGTTGGTGCCGAGTTTTGTCACGGTTTCAGGCACAGAGACTGTCGTGATGGCCTCGCATGACTGGAAGGCACTGTTGCCGATAGAGGAAAGCGAGGCGGGGAAGACAATGCCCGGAACTGTCTGGCGTGCCGGATAGCCCTCATCCTGTTCAGAAACCGATACTCCGAGGGTCGTGAGCTTTTTGCAGTTTGCAAAAACGCTTGACCCTATAGATGTCACTTCGTTTCCGATTGTGACTTCTGTCAGTTTTTCACAACTGTTGAAAAGACTGTTGCTTAACGTCGTGATACTATTGGGGAGAACAAAAGCAGTGTTGCCGGTGGCCTTGAAAGCCTCGGTGCCGATGGCTGTGACTCCTTCGGGCAGAGTTATGACAAGGTTCTTGCAGCCCGAGAATGCTGAATTCCCTATTTCCGATACGGTCGCGGGAATGTCGATCTTCTCAAGGGAGGAGCAGTTCACGAAGTTTCTGGTCCCGATTTTTGTCAACGAAGCCGGCAGTCTGACTTCAGTGAGACTTGTGCAGTTCTGCATCGCATCCGTGCCGAATTCCTTGATATTGTCACCGAAATTGAGGCTTGTGAGCGATGTGCAGTAAGAGAAGCAGTAAGCGGGGATTTCATCCAGAGCTTCCGGAATGTTGACAGTTTCCAATGCGTTGCACTGGAAGAAGACCCGGTCGCCGAGTCTCTCTGTTCCCTCGGGAAGAGTGATCGATGTTATGCCTGAATATGAGAATGCATATGTGCCGATTTCCTTTACTGTCGAGGGGAGTGTGACCTCGGCGAGCTTTGTGCAGTCATAAAAGGTGTGTGCGCCGATAGTCTCGACTTTCGCTTCGATTGAGAGCGATGTCATCTCGGATGCCCCGTAGAACGCCGAGTCATTGATGGCTGTAATCTTGTAATCGCGACCCATGAGGCGGATCTTTTCAGGCACGGTTACAGCACCCGTATAGGCAGCTTTGTTGGCAGCCGCTATCTTCGTGCGGTCAGGTTTGCCGTCGACTTTCGCATACGAGATTTTTACCGAAGGTGTTTCTTCCGAAGAGTCGGTCACAGAATATGTCACGCCGTCAAGTGCGAACATGTCGCCATTGTTTACATCTACTGTCATCGAACCGGTAGTGGTGAACCGCATCCAGCCGTCGGCACCGGCATATGCGCCGGCGAAGCCGTCGGGCACGACGAGGGTCGCCGATCTGTATGTGGCGGTTGTGAATGCATTGGAATCAAGAACCGGAGGATAGAAGGAAACAGAGCTGACAGTCTTGATCAGACTGCAGTGGAACGCCGCGCTTCCGATCTTCTTGACCGATGACGGAATTGATATTGCCTCGATAGGGTTGTTTTCGAATGCCTCGTCTGATATTTCCTCTACTGTCGATGGAATTGTCAGTGTGCCGGTGAGAGAACAGTTCTTGTATATTCCTCTGGGGATGACTTTCATGGCCTCCGGCAGAAATAAGGTCTCCAGCGAGCAGCCGGCGAACGCTTCTTCTCCGATGCTTTTCACCGTTTTCTCAAGGATTGCGCCGTCACCTCCCTTTATTTCCATAAGATCTTCATCGTATAAGAATGCGCGGGCTCCGATCTTGCTGACTGATGCCGGTATTGTGACCGAGACAATACCCGCGACATCGGCGAATGCTTCGTCGTCTATCTCAATCACCGTGTAGGTCTGTTCCCCTTCGCTGAAAGTGGAGGGAATCACGATGTCGGCGTTGTCGAAATCCCTGTAGGCCGCGTTTTCGACAGTGGTCAGCACTGAGGGGTTGACAACTTTGACGGTACCTTTCGAAAAGTCTATGAGCTTATAGAAAAGGTCGCCGACAGCAAATTCGGTCTTTGCATCCTCCGGCATGAGCGAAGGCGCGGATTTGAAATCCTTCCAGTCGCGGGGAATCATGTTAAGAGAATAATTCCAGCCGTCGCAGGCTCCGTCTTCAAGCACGCGTCCTGATGCCCCCCATCCTGAATAACTGAGAGTCTCGCCGAACTGGCCGACCCAATAGCTCCAGTAACTCACATACCATCCGGCTCCCCAGTAATCGTCCTCGTCGAGAGCCAGCCAGTCGTCGTAGTCATAATCGGAACTGCCTCCGACTTCGGGATTATATCCTCTCGGATGCTCGAAAAAACCATCTTCCGAGTTGTAGATCTCTCCATCTTTTGTGTCTACGAGCGCGATGTCGCCGTCATTGTCTGCGTCCCACCCGAATCCGTTGATAGTGTATCCGCCGAGCGGGTCGGTGGGAGAGGATACGTTTGTATACTGCATCAGTGTGTACAGGCGCGGATTGTTCTTGACCACAGCCTTTATCATGTCGGCGCCGGTGGCAAGGCCGTCCCAGCGGTAGCCGAACACTATGGCGTGTGTCTCGCGAGGGTCGTTCCACTGGATCACGAGGGCGGCCTTGTTTTCTCCTGTTCCGGTCCAGTTCTCGATGTCGTCGAATGTGAATTCATTCATCGGAAGCGCCGGAGCGTCAGGGTTGGGATCCCATTCCCAGTCGGATGCTTTCTGGCGTCCGTCGGCCGGGAGTGTGGCGGCATAGTCCGTGCCCTGCACTCTGGCGGGAATGCGTCTGGCCGCAAGCTGAGAGCCGGCTGCAAGCGCCATGAGGGCGATGCCGGCCAATAAGCGTGTCTTCATTGTTTTGTCAGTTGTTGTGTTTATGGTTGTTGTGTTTATTTTATGAGTTTTGTCGATTTGTTTCCCTGTCTGATCACGTAGCATCCGTGAGGCAGGGCGTCAACGGTCCGGGCGAGATCTTCCACTGCTGTCGAACCGATTCTTGTGCCATGCAGCGTGTATATTTCCGCCTTGATGTCAGTGCGGGCTTCCGGGCTGCCGACAGATGTCTCGTTGTAGAGATGCGAGTAGCTGAGATCGTGCCATTGCTCGGACGCTCCGGTCTCGCCGTCGATTCTCCGCGGAGGGAGATTCTGGCGTCCTTCTCTGCCGGGCATGAAGACGACCGGACCGTCGAGAAGCGCGTATTTCCATGCGTCGACCTGACCGTCAGACAGTTTTCTTGATGAATAACCGAGTCCTGAATAACTCAGTTCCTCGGAATCCGTGCCTCCGATCCAATAGCTCCAGTAGCCGTCATACCACCCGGCGTTCCAGCGCTGACGGGTGTTGTCGAGAGAGCTGCCGGGCTGCCACCAGTCGTAGTCGTAGGCGGGATAGCCATATTCGAGCGCATTGATCGGATGCTCGATGATATTGGTTGTCTCCGCTTCCTGAATGGCGCGCCGGCAGTATACGGTGGTGAACATGCCCGGAGCCTTTGTCTGCCCCATCAGTTCGTTGGGTGTGAAATAGTCGAAGCTGACGCGCGGATCGGAGCTTGCGCCGTCGAAATCGTATTCAATCTCCCGGATCACCTTCTCATTGCCCGGAAACTGGAATCCGATGCCGTCGACCGTGCTTCCCATCCAGCCTGTGTATTGTGTGAAGAGAAGAATGTCGTCGTTCGCGCCTGCAATCGCGCGGAACATATCCTCACCCGAGGGTTGTCCTCCTTCGTAATCGGCGGGGTCCCATCTGAATCCCCACACATATGCCTCCTTCGGGCCGTTGTCCTGAAACTGCACCACAAGGGCGGAGCGGCAAGGGCCTTCTCCAGTCCAGAACTCTATCCGGTCCCAGTCGAGGTTGAATGCCCCTGCCGACAAGGCTATGACGGCAGCCGGAATTGTGAAAATCAGTTTTGTGTTCATATCGTGAATTTTATGGAATGTCTGTTCTCTGAGTCTGTCATGATGTGGATTCCGCGGTCGAGCATGAGAGTGATCGTGCAGTCATCTCCGATTGCGCGGAATGATGATACTACTCGACCGGATGCGTCGGTCACTGTGAATGTCTCGCCGTCGAAACCGCGCAGACGGACTTTGCCTGCGGAAACGGATATTGTCTTTGTGACGGGGGCGATGCCGGTGATGTCGCAGTTGACCGACACGCTGACCGGAATGTAGGCGTAGGTCTCGCGGCCGTTTGATTCGGCGCGAAGAGCGAGGGCGGCGTTGCCCGGTTTTCTCGGACGGAGCGTAAGGATGCCGTTTTCTTCCGATACTTCGGCAATCTCGTCAAGTGCCGCGCCGGAGCGCTCTTCCGCATTCCGGGCGCGTGTCACGCTGATGTTGTAGCCGATGTTGTCGTTGTCGAAGGCCAGGTCACCGAGTGTGAGTGTGGCGGAGTCATCGTCGCTCTCAAGCGATACGGGGGCGATGTCGATGAATTCCGGTGCGTATGCATCGGGGAAAATCGGTATCGACGGAAACCAATAGTAGTCTCTGAGTCTGATTTCCGAAAGGAGTTCGCCCGATTCAGCGTCAATGAAGTTGAGCCAGTTGTAGCGGTAATTTCCGCTCGGAGCGGTGGTGGTGGCGAAAAGGATGGCATTGGTGCGGCTGTCGTGGCGCATGGTGGCGTAGATCTGTCGGTAGACTCCCGGAAACAGACCCTCGGTACGGGGGAAGACGTAGAACGGCTCCAGATCTGACGGATCGCCTTCGGTGTCCCATCTGTAGAGGGTGCCTCCGCTTGATGTGATGTCGGATGCTCCGCCGTTCCAGAAAAGCATGTTCTCGGCGGTCGATGCGAAGAAATTGGTCGATCTCCACGATCCCCAGCTGCACCCGATGCTTCCGGGCACTTCTGTCTCGCGGATCTTTTCTGTGGTGTCTGGATCTATTTCAGTCAGGATGGAGCGGTTTTTAGGAGCGTTCATAGTCGATGCGTACCACACGTGGCCGTCGGCTGTCTGGGTTATTCCCTGCACTCCGGTGTCGGGTATGGTGCGGACGGCCTTGTCGGTTTCCGTGTCGATGACGTGGACTCCGGTTCCCTGCTGCAGGGCGTAGACATACCGGCCGGCGCGGACCATGTCGCCGATCTGCTTGTTGTAGAGCTGCTGGTTGCCGCCGATGTCGGAGCCTCCCCCCTCGGTGTCGTTGCTGATGCCCGGGATGTTGGTGTCAGACAGGGTGAAACTATCGTCATCCCATGTCAGCACGCGGATGCCCGAGTGGGTGCCGATATAGGCTTTTCCGTCTCCCGCGCCGACACACGCGCGCCCGTCGCCTCCGATTTCGTCGAACGAGGCGAGATGGCGCAGTGTCCGGGCGTCGGCCACGACAAGCCGCCCGCCGCCGTTGGAGCGGATATCGCCTTTGTCGTTCTCCTGCTTTGACATGACAAACAGTTTGTCGGCGTATATCATGCCATATTGCGAGGTCGCGCCGAAACAGGCGTCTTCATTCTGTCGCGAGTAGGCATGATATACGATGTCGTTCTCATCCTCCGGGAGCGGAGTCCTTAGGTATGTCACAGAGCCGTTCTTGTGGGTGAACCATTCCTCGTTCAGCCAGAATGTGCCGTCGGTATGGTCGCCTGAGATTCCGTCGGGGAGAAGATCGCTGACCGAGACATGATACGTGCGGGTGACCGCAGGATTGGCCACTGAGGTGAGCACAAGGTCGAATGTGCCGGCGCGATAGGTGACAAGCTCGGTGAATTTTTCCGATCCGCCGACGGTGTAGGTGGTGGCCATGCCGTCGTCTGATGCGTTCTCAAGTCTGAAAGACACAGACTTGTTTTCGGCGTCGGCCGGGGTTGTCTCCGTGCGTAGCGCGAGAATGTCGTGGAGTTCGAGTGCGATCTCGTCTCCGTCGACGCCGCTGAGGCGCACGTCGGTCACGGCGTTGCGTGTGATGGTGAAGCCGAGAAGTCCCGACACGGACCGGTCGCCTCTCGGATATACGGTGTAGATGGCGTCTTCCGCCCCCTCGAGAATCTCGATTGTTCCCGCCTCAGTATCGATGACATACTTGTCGGGAGTGGTGACAATTAGTTCTTCGAGGTCGAAAAGAGCGTCTTGCGCGTCTGCCGGCTGATATCTCAGAAGAGTGGCTATCGGAGTCGGAGGCATGCTGACTGTCACATGGATCTCGGTGTCCTCGATCGACGTGACTGGCGAGGCTGAGGCTGTCAATGTCGATACGGACATGACCGCCGCAAGAGCTGCGGTCAGTGTCAAGGTCTGTTTCATGATGGTTTATGGTTGTTTGTGATGATTCTGCGTCAGGGAGAAGCCGGAGTCGCCGGGCAGTGGATCGTCGGGAAAGGCGCCAGGGAGCTGTATGTGCAGATCCTGTGCGCGGCTCATTTCTGTCGAGGTCTCCCCGAGCCAGCCGCAATACTGGTTCACGCCCGTGTAGACGCGAATGAAGTCGGCGCCGGGGAGGCTTACCGGGTTTCCCTCACTGTCAACGGCATTGCCGATGTCGAACGAATTGAGGTCGGCATACTCGTTGGGGTGGTTGTCTACATATCCCCACGGATAGCTGTAGAGAACGTAGTATGTTCCGTATCCGCTTATGTCTTTCCCGTTGGGCGCGAGAAGCGAGCCGGAAAATGTCATCGAGTCGTCGCTGACCCAGCGCGGATAGTAGTCTTGCGTGTGGAACACGTTTTTCGGCATGTAACCCTCCGTGCCCTCGTTGTCGTGCCAGCGGATGTAGTAGAGGTCGTCGATGCTGTTCTCTTCGTCGGCCACGATCTGCCGCAGAGGGTCGGGGCGGCAGTAGGTCAGCGAATAATTGTGGCGTGTGGCGTCGGACCGGTATTCGCTGCCGGCAAGCTCGTACCATTCGTCGTCGGGCAGTCCGTTGCAGTTGGTGTCATAGCTCACCATGACTATGCCCGGTTCGGCCGATCCTCCTTTGCGGTCTGGATCGGTAAGCTCGTAGAAGCAGTTCCCCCATATGCGGAAATCAGCTTCGCCCGGAATGTTGATCACCGTGTGGTCGAATCCGAACGTGACGTAACCCCCATATCCACCCAATGTGATCATGATGTCGTTGGTGCCTGATATGGATTCTTCGGCTTTGCGCGTCATGTCGGCATATGTGTCTCCCTCCTCGTATTCGGGCATCTTGTTGACGAACTGGCCCGGGGCAGGGTTGTATTCATAGACGCGTGCTATATACGGACTGTATTCTATCTCCTCGTGAAGCACATTGACCGTGAACTCATGTTCATAGGGGGTGTCGGGATCTATGATCTCGAACTTCAGCGAGTAGCGTCCCTCCTCGGCGTCGATGAAAATGAAGTCGCGTGTCTCGGCTGCGGTTTCCGTTGTTCCGTCAGGTCGGGTCACGGTCCATCTGTATGCGCTGCCGGTCAGAGCCGGGTGCAGGTCGAGCTTCTGCATGCGGTTTATGTAGTAAGTGTCGTCGATGCCGAGGCTCACTGTGGGAATGTCGGCTGTGCAGCCCGACAGCAGGGCGGCCATGCATGCGGGGATGATAATGCGGGCGGTTCTCATCGGGGCAGGAATGTTATGTGGGCAGGAATGTCGCCGGTTCGCACGCTCCACTTCTTCCGCCCTTCGCGGTCGAAACAGTAGAGCGTGCCCGACGATACGTAATTCTTTGCGTCGGTCACGAATATGTCGCCGGTCTCGGGGTGGATGGCTATTCCGTATGGAATTGTGATCTCCTTCTCTGTGCCATCGGTTATGAATCCGGTCGATACCACTTCATGGGTGCGCACATCGATGATTCCGTAGCTGACGGTGTTGGAGGCCGTGTAGTTGTTCCACTCCGTGGCGTAGTAATAGAGCGAATCGCCTCTTATGGCCATGTTTGAGCATGCCGTTGCGATCGTGTCGGTTACCTCCATGGTATTGTAGCCCTTCTTCTTGGCGAGCACATAGAGACGCGACGGTCTTGTCTGGTAGTCTCCTCGCGAGCTGACCCAGATCTGGCCGCGGCTGTCTTTGCGGAGTCGGTGCAGGTTTATGCCCACAGGAATCTGTCTGACCTGCTTGAAGTCGATCATCTGGATTACCGACACAGTGTTGTCGTACTGCGGGGCGCGGTATCCTCCCGAATTGGCTACGTACATGTAGTCGTCGACCACCTCCATCTCCTCGGGCTGGTATCCTACGGTAACCTTGCGCGTTACGGCCAGAGAGGTGGTATCGACTTCATATACCGCGCCCTTGGGCGCGTTGGCGTCAATCAGCACCGGGCCGACATAGCTGCTGACGTAGGCCTTGCCTCGGTGGAACCGCACGTAGCGGCAGTTGGGTATGTCGATCTGTCCGAGCCTTATGCCGCTGCTGGCATCCATCACCTCGACCTTGTGCGAGCAGTTCACAACGACATATAGCTTCGAACCGTATATGCCGATGTCGTTGCCCACGTCGCCGAGTTCCTTCACTACGTCGGGATTGCGCTCGGCATAGAAATTGCGGGCATATAGCCCAGTAAGGTAGTCGAAATAGTCGAGCGTACACTTGTTCGACCCCATGTTTCCCTCGTTGACCAGGTAGAAGCCGCGGATGCGTGTGTCGGCCGCCGGGTATTCGGGGATGATGTCATACTCCGTCGGAACCACAAGCTCGTCCTCCCGACAGCCTGTGGCCACCGACAGGAGTGGCAAAAAATAAAAGAAAAATCTCTTTGTCCGTTTCATTTCTGTTGTTGTTGATGCCGATCAGATCTCGGCGGTTATGGTGATGCGGAAGTTGCGCTTAGGCATCGGATAGTTCAGTATGACGTCGTAGTCCTGGCTCAGCAGGTTGTTGATCTCGAGCAGAGCGCGGAGCGACACTTTGCCGAGTCTGAGATCCTTGCTGACGGAAATGTCGGAGGTATACCAGGGCTGGGTGTAGTTGTAGCGTATGTTTTCCTGCTGGTTATAGCGTTCGCCGACATATATCCAGGAATAGTTGAGTCCCCATCCGCGCCACTGCGCGTTGGCTACGGCCGCGCCCGAATTGCGCGGTATGTAGGGAATCTGGTCGTGGTAGTAGTTGTCTGACGGATCGGTGATGTCGATAGCCCGCTGAAACGTGTATTGGGCGCGGGCGGTGATGTAGAGTTCATCGACCGGATTGACGGTTATGAGCGCGCTGACATCCACTCCGCGTATGTCGACGAGCCCGAGGTTGAGCATTGTCCATCTGAACTGCTGCCCTTTGGGATACGCCACGATCTTGTCGCGGACACGGTTGTAGTATACGTCGGCGCAGACCCGGGCCGCGCTGACAAACGATGTGCGCGACGAATGGTCGTAGAGCAGGCCGGCGTTATACTGGGTGACACGTTCGGGATTTAGCTTCGAGTTGCCCATGTCGGCGTAATAGAGGTCGTTGAATGTCGGCATGCGGAACGACTGCTTGAAGAAGGCCCGGATAGAGAAGTCGCGGTTGCGCAGCGGAACTGCCGAGGCGAACACTGCCGGGGTAAGCACATGTTTGTCGGATGGAGCCTCCTGCCCTTTTATGCGGTCATGTATGAATGTGGCAAGACAGCTTGCCTGCAGACGGAAACGTGGAAGGTCGAGTGCTGAGGCCGCCGATATGAAATTCGAGATGCGGTCGGGCTTGACGAATCCGTAGACATCGGCGTCGAGCGTGTTCCACATGAAGTCATAGCTTGCCGAGACGCGCCATATGCCGGAGATCTCGTATTCGTTGGCCGATGAGAGATATATCTCTTTCTGTCGGTATAGGTTGTCGATCTTCACCTGCTTGTCGTCGTTGTTGACATAGTGGGTGCGGTAGGCGGAATATTTTACGTTGTTGAGAGTGGAGAAGCGGCCGAAGAAGCCGTTGTATCGTGCCTGTGCGAACGAGTTGGTGTCCCATATGCGCTCGCCGCGCCGCCACACGTTGTTGACGATCGCGCCGGGCACGCCGCGTTCGGAGTTGTAATTGTAGACCTTGGCCATCCATGAGCCGTTTCGCAGCGATCCGTATGTATTCAGTTCGAGCCGGGTGGCGTTTATGTCGCCGTTCTGTCGGGTAGCCACGGTGTCGTAGGCGAGTTCTCCGGCCGGATTGACGCGCCGGTAACGGAACTTGTATTTTCCGCTCGAGTTGACCCACTCTGCGCTTAGCGAGGCTTTCACTGTCTCGCTAAGTTTCACTTCTATGAGTGCCGAGGGGTTGAGAAGATCGAACGAGCCTGTCCTTACGGTCATTCGCGCGTGATATGTCTCCCCCTCGCCGAACTGAGGTGCGCGTGTACGCATGTATATGGTTCCTGCCGATCCGAAGTCTTTGGCCGGCTGCAGAATCTCGCTTTTCTGGCCGTTGTAGAGTGACAGTGCCTCGATGTTGTCGAGTGAGAACTGTCCGAGGTCGATCTGTCCGTTCTGTGCGTTGCCCAGTTCGACTCCGTCGTAGACCACGCCGGTATGGTTTGTGCCCATAGACCGGATATTGACGGTCTTGATGCCTCCGACGCCTCCGTAGTCCTTAACCTGCACTCCAGAGAAGTATCGCAGGGCGTCGGCAACGCTGTTGGAGTTCATCCCTTTCAGTTCTTCGCCCGAAAGGGTCTGCGCCGGAATGACGTCGCTGCCAGGTCTGGATGCAGTGACTACGATTTCGTCGAGATGGCGAGTGCTGTCAGCCGCTTCGGTGGCTGAGGCACGGGCTTGGAGATATGTGGCGAGCAGAGCCGCGGTCAGAGTCAGTGTCTGTTTCATGGTTTGTCGGGGCGCAAAAAAATCCCGTCTGCGCATCCGGGGATACGCCGACGGGATTGTGTGGTATTGCACGCCGGTCTGCGTGCGCGGACGCACGCCAGACTTTGTCTCGCTGTCTGCTTATGCCGATCATCAGCCCATTGTCCCGTAGGCGTTTTCGTATGTCGGTCAACGGCAGGTCTTCTGACTTGTCCGAGATCATCGCGCCTTCTCGGGACACTCTGTCCCAATGGCTATGCGAAGTCTCTGATGCTGGACTTACAGCAGCGGGTACTGTTCCGGATTCTCACCGGATTCCCTTTTGATCCTCATTCCCTCTCTTGGGCGGGATACCGTTTTCCGGCGGCAAATTTAAACAAATATTCCCGATCTTCCAAAAAAATGCGCCTCTCGGCTTTTCTCAACTGCAGGGATTCTTGCGATCGTCCATGTTTTGTCGCCATTCCGGGGGCGGGCATTTATCCGAACACTTCGGCGAGTACTGCTGGCGATTTAAGAGCTGACAGGCCGGGAAAGTGGAGCGAGTAGTAGCGTAGCAGAACGTTGAGCAGTTCTCTTCTTTGCTGCGATGTGAACCTGAACAGCGGTGCGGTGCGGAGGTTCATACGGGCAAGCAGGGGGAGTGCCGCCGCTTCCTGGGGGGCGAGAGTGTCGCGGTGTCCCGGAGGCATGAGCGACATTGTGCCGCCGCGCATGTCGAACCATGAATCGCCGCGCCATTCCGAGAGATCCGGACGTATGCCTGCGAAACTCAGGAATTCTATCAGAAAAGCGATGTGGAAATTGGCAACGCCGCGTTTGCCGGTGTCAAGGCGCTTTATGGCCGTAGCTATGTAGTCCCACAAGGCGGCGTCGGGGGCGGAATGCCTCAGATAAGTGTTGAGAAATTCGGATAGAAAAATGCCTATCGCGCTTTTTATGGGGTTGAAATATAGGTCTTTCCATAAGATTTCACGCGAGAATTTGCCGAGAAACTGCAGTTCGCGGGTCGGGTTGAAATTGATGTCGGCCGATATGACCGACAGAGGCATCAGCGACGCGTTGCGCATACGGCCGGTCTTGCCTGCACCGGCTGAAGAAAGCAGTGATACCTGGCCCTGATGACGCGTGAACAGGGTCACGACGTTATGTCTGTCGGAGTGCTTCACCACATCCGTAACGATTCCTATGATCTTCTCGATAGCCATTTCCATATGGCGGACCATGACGCAGTCCGCATTTCCGTCTGCAAAGATAAGGGGCGGACGTGGATTATGCAAGCATTCCGGAACATCCGCGCCCATAGGACGCGTCTGCCCCGGAATTGCTATCCGATTCTTAAGTATTGCCGATTGCTGTCGGTATGTCAGACGTTGTCTGCCTCCCGCTGGAAATGCTGGTAGGGGTGCTGGCATGCCGGGCACTTCTCGGGGGGAGTCTTGCCTTCATATATATAGCCGCATACAAGGCACTGCCATTTTACAGGCTTGTCGCTCTTCCATACGGTGTCGCTCTTGATACGGTCGATCATCTTGTTGAAGCGCTCCATATGGTGATTTTCTATTTCTGCGATCTCGCGGAAGGTCTTGGCGATATCCTTGAATCCCTCTTTCTCGGCAGTCTCGGCAGCCTTTGTGTATTGTTCAACTCCTTCTGTCTTCTCCTCTTCGGCGGCAACCTTGAGATTGTCGACAGTCTTGCCGATCACCCCGGCGTCGACTGCGATCGGGTCGGTCTTGCAGCCGGCCTCGTCGAGCAGCTTGAGAAAGATCTTGGCGTGACGCAGTTCGTTGTCGGCAGTCTCGTTGAATATGTCGGCATATTGGAAATATAATTCCTTCTGGGCGGCCTGGGCGAAAAATGTGTAGCGTGTGTACGCACATGACTCAGCCACATACGCGTCGGCGAGATTTGTCTGGGTCTTCGTGCCTACGAGACTTTTTTGTGTAGCCATAATATTAATTTTATAAGGTTAAAGGTTGCAGCACATATGTCGCGGACTCTGTCGCCGATAATGGTGAGGGAGACCACATATCGTTCTGCATAGGTTTAAACAGATGGATCCGGATTTTGTTCGGCAGGGAACGGTTGGTAAGAGCCAATGCGGTGAATTGCAGTTGAATAAAAAAACCTGCCTCTTTTCCCAAAGAGACAGGCCGAAACCTTAATCTTAATTAAATACTATGAAAAACACACTGCAAATATACGGAAAATTCTGCTTATAAATTGTATGGAATTTATGCAGAATGTAAAATTTAACATTATTTAATATTGTTGTCAGTCTGTGGCATAACAAATACATAGTTAGATAAATAGTGAGATCCGAGGCACGAAAAAATAATCGTGGATTAACTTTGATATTTGGATGATTTTAAATAAATTTGTTGTCGGCAGCAAACAGTCTTCTGCCGCAGTCCTGTCATGGAGTCACTTTATCAGTATCTGTGGAAATACCGTCTTCTTGGCGACAGTCTTGTCACTGTCGGAGGTTGTGACGTTAAAGTATTGTATCCGGGAGTCCATAACCGCGACGCCGGACCCGATTTCTCGGGGGCTCGTGTCAGGATAGGTGATCAGGAATGGTGCGGCAATGTGGAGGTGCATGTGCGTGCCTCCGACTGGTTCCGCCACCGTCATGACTCGGATCCGGCCTATGGCAATGTGATCCTTCATGTGGTGGGAATCAACGACACTGTGGTGCATGATCCGTCCGGGGATGTAATCCCTCAGATCGTGGCCACATTTCCGGAGTCTTTTATAAGACTTTATGCCCGTCTTTCCGAGAATATATCGTCGGTGGCGTGTGCCGGTGATCTTGCAGGTGTACCCCCGCTTGTCGTGGCGGACTGGACTGCTTCGCTCGCCATCGAGCGCATGCAGATGAAAGCCCGGAGAGTGCTCGACACTGTCGGTCATCTCGAAGGAGACTGGGAATGGACATGCTTTGTGACGCTCGCCCGCTCACTCGGATTCGGTCTTAACGGCGATCCTCTCGAGATGCTGGCGCGTTCTCTTCCGCTGCGTATACTGGCCAGACATTCCGATGACCTAATGCAGACCGAGGCTCTTCTTTTCGGTCAGGCCGGAATGCTCGACACCTCGACTCATATCTTCGACAGCTATTATCAGAGACTCTGTCGCGAGTATTTCTTTCTGGCCCGCAAGTACGGTCTGCGTCCTATGCGGCGTGATTTGTGGAAATTCGCGCGTTCGCGTCCGCAGAACTTTCCGACGCGGCGCATAGCGTTGCTGGCTCGCGCTCTGTATGGCGGATTCTCGCTTCTGTCGCGCCTTACCGCCTCCGGGTGCGGGTGCGAGGAGTCAAGGAGTCTGCTCGACTGGAGACTCGACGGGTATTGGGCGGAGCATCTCGATTTCGATATGCCCGGCACGCGGCTTCCAGCATCTCTGTCGGCAGCGGCCGGTGATCTTCTGCTTGTCAATTTCGTCGCGCCGCTTATCTACGCCTTCGGCGTGTCGCGGGGGAATCCGGATCAAGCCGAGAGGGGTCTTGACATGTGGCGCGAACTTGACTCGGAAAACAATTCTTTCATCCGCAGGTGGAAGGCGACGGGCATTCCCTGTAGAGACGCGATGGACTCGCAGGGGCTGCTGCAGCTAAGCAAGGAATATTGCGACCGGGGGCGTTGTCTTGAGTGTCGGTTCGGACACTTTCTGCTGCGTGATGCGGCGGGAAGATGCGGCTCTTCTTCGCCATGGAGCGGAAATGTGCGTCCGTTCAAGCAATAAAATCCACATAATTCGGAGTTATTTGTTGATAGTTTATTAACTTTGCAGAATAATTGGCTGACACGGACGGCGGTTCTGTCGGCCCATGAACAATAAGCCCGGGCTTTGCCTGTCAGTAAATGAACAGTAACGATAAAAGAAAGGGATACCGCGAGGACCGGATCCTGACATATGCCAACCGCGGAGAGGAATCCAGGCCACTTATGGATTTCATAATGGAGTCGATGCGCGACACGAAGCGCAACGATGTCAAGAAGTGGCTTCGCTTCGGTCATCTTGCCGTTGAAGGGGCTGTGACGAAAGCGTTTGACACTCCGGTTCCTCCTGGCTGCGAGGTTTGTCTGAACCTGACGCGTCCGTTTCCGGTGTTCCGACACCAGCGCATCGAACTTGTCTATGAAGATGACGACGTGCTTGTCATCAACAAGGGCTACGGCATGCTTTCCGTCGGCACCAACAGCCACAAGAAAGAGGAGAATGCCTATGACATAATGCGTGCGTATGTCAAGAGTGTCGATCCTCGCAATAAGCTCTGGGTCGTGCACCGTCTTGACAGGCACACGACCGGCCTGATGATGTTCGCCAAAAGCGAGCGGGCCAACGAGGTGCTGCGCCACAATTGGAACAACATAATCCTCGAACGCCTGTATGTGGCCGTGCTCGAAGGCTATCTCGAACATGACAAGGGGTTTGTAAAGAGCCGCCTGACCGAGAATTCCCGGTTTGTGGTCTATTCGACCGACGTTCCCGGAGAAGGGCGGCTGGCCGTCACCCATTACGAAGTGATCGGACGCGGCAACGGCTATACGCTTGCGCGGTTCTCTCTCGACACCGGACGCAAGAACCAGATCAGGGTGCATGCCTCCGATCTCGGACACCCCATCGCGGGTGACCGCAAGTACGGGGCAAAGACAAGTCCGGTCAACCGTCTTGCGCTGCATGCCCAGACGCTACGGTTCGCGCATCCGGTCACAAAAAAAGACATGAATTTCGAGTCGCCGGTTCCCCGCGAATTCTCCGGGGTGATCCGCGGTCGCAAGAAATAGAATCATAATGAAACTCGACACTTCGTCATATTATCCCCGCTCGCCTCTTGATGATGACGACAACGGCCATGAAGCCTACATGCCCGGAGACTCTTCGCGCCAGGATGGCAATGATGCCGTCAGTCATGAAGACGTTTCAGTACAGGAATCCGAAGAGCAAGTCTGTATCGGTCGGAGTGACTCTGAGCCTCATGAGCCTCATGAGCCGGATCAGCCCCCGACAGAACTTGAGTCGGCGGTCTCATGGCTGTCACATCTGCTGTCTTGGATATTCGTGCCGTTGCTGATGCCCGTCTATGGTGTCATGCTTGCTTTCGGCCTTTCTATCCTGTCATTCACAGACTTCGGCGTGAGGCTGTCGTTCACTGCTGTCGTGACGGCCATAAATGTGGCTGTGCCGGCGGTTCTTGTCCTTCTGCTCAAGCGTGTCGGACTGGTCGACGATATAGGACTCAACGGGCAGAAAGAAAGGTTTATCCCATATGTGGTGAGCATAATCTGTCTTGTAGGCACCGCGCTTTTCATGCATTTCAAGCTGGCTCCACAGTGGCTCGTGATGTTCTTATTCGGAGGTGCCGCAGCCGGAATAGTGGAGGTTGTGGTCAACCGCTGGTGGAAGATATCTGTCCATGCCGCCGGCATAGCCGGAGTCGTGGCGATGCTGCTGCGCATGACGGAGAGCGGCGAATACATGTCGCCGGCCATTCAGACCTGGCTGATTGTCGCACTCGCCGTGGCCGGGTTGCTCGGATCCGCACGCATATGGCTCGGACGGCATACGCTCATGCAGGTGCTTGCAGGCTATGCGGTGGGATTCTGTGGAGTTTATTTCATGATGTCGTTCTAATTGCTCCGTTATGTTCGCATACAATTATTCAAGGCGCGTGTCGCGTCCCGTCAGTGTGGGAAAGACTGTGATCGGAGGTGACGCTCCGGTGCTGATTCAGTCCATGACAAATACCTCCACTCTCGACACGGAGGCGTCGGCAGCCCAGTCGAGACTCATTGCCGAGGCCGGAGGCGAGCTTGTGCGCCTCACGACCCAGGGGGTGCGCGAGGCCGCGAATCTGGCATGCATCAGGGAAGCATTGGAGGCTTCGGGCTGTGACGTGCCGTTGTCGGCCGATGTGCATTTCAATCCTAAGGCGGCTTTCGAGGCCGCCCGCACAGCCGACAAGGTGAGGATAAATCCCGGAAATTTCGTCGATGCCGCCCGCACATTCCGTAAGCTGGAATTCAGCGATGAGGAATATTCCGCAGAGATCGAAAGGATAAGACAAAGTCTTGTGCCTTTTCTTGATCTATGCCGCGAGCATGGCACTGCCGTGCGCCTCGGAGTCAACCACGGATCGCTGTCAGACAGGATAATGAGCCGTTATGGTGATACTCCCGCCGGAATGGTGGAGTCGGTGATGGAATATCTCCGTATAGCCCGCGAGGTTGGTTTCAACGATATCGTCATATCGATCAAGGCCTCCAACACGTTAGTGATGGTCGAGACCGTCAGGCTGCTTGCTCGTGTCATGGAGTCGGAGAATATGGACTTTCCGCTGCATCTCGGAGTCACCGAGGCAGGAGATGCCGAAGACGGCCGCATAAAGAGTGCGGTCGGCATAGGTGCACTGCTTCACGGGGGACTCGGTGACACGATACGGGTATCGCTCAGCGAGCCTCCTGAAAACGAGATACCTGTGGCGATTCTGCTGCGTGATCATGTGATGCGCCGTGCGGATGCGCCTCAGATCGTCCTGCCCGATAACGTAATGCCCGGCAAGTCGCGCGATTACGCCGACAAGTCTCTGCCTCTGCGCGAGTTCTCGATATCAGATTCGCGGCTGATAGGAAGTCTTGCCGCAGAGATAGACAGGTTTGTAGCCGGCGGGGGTAAGAATCCGGTGCTGATGACAATACACTACTCATGCGACACTCTTGATGAACTGAGGGTGCGGGCCGGTGCCGATTTCGGTGCCCTGCTTATGTCGGGCTATGGCAGCGAGATCCGAGTTGAAGATCCGAATTTCAGCCGTGGCGAACTTGACCGTCTGGCACTTGACATAATGCAGGCGGCGCGTCTCCGTTTCTACAAAACGGAATTCATAGCATGTCCGAGTTGCGGCAGGACTCTTTTTGATCTTCAAAGCACGCTCAAGGATGTCAAAGAGGCCGTGACAGCCCTCGGCATAAAGGGGCTGAAGATCGGCGTCATGGGGTGTATCGTGAACGGCCCGGGCGAGATGGCGGATGCCGATTACGGATATGTCGGAGCCGGCCCCGGACGCGTAAGCATCTATCGTGGCAAGCAGCTTGTGACCAAGAATATTCCGGCATCGGAAGCTCTTCCGGCACTGCTCGATCTCATAAGGCACGACAGAGACGCTTCAGCCTCTCGGTAAGGCACACCTGCCTGATCATCCTGTTTGTTAAAGGCGGGCGGTCAGTTGTTCCGGCAGACCGGCGCAGATTGATTCAGCCAGATTGTTCATGCGGAGCGCATCGGCTCGTGTGACTGTCTGCGATGTGCAGACAGGTTCACGGGCAGATATGAGCAACAGCCTCCCCTGCGAGCAGAGCTCGAAAAGCGATCCGGAGGGTTTGAATCTTTCTCCGAACTCCGAGTTGGTGATAAGAATCACCGAGGCATCCTCGGCGATCGCTCTATCGCGAATCTCTTTCTCTGCCGCGCTTATGAATGGAGACACAAGCACTCCCTGTTCCCGTATCGCCTCGTTCCACACAGCTTTTCTCTCAGCCAGTTCATCTCTTGTGAATTTCGAACTGATTCTGACTGCCTCCTTCACCGGATGCCTGAGCAGAAGTATATTGCCGTAGGTCATAAAGGGACTTCCGTTCAAAAACACAGTGTGTCGGGAAGAGAAAAGTTCCGGATGCAGTCTGCGTATAAGCAGCCGCCTCGGATTGTCTTTTACATATTTTATCAGCATGTCGAGTTGGCCTTTCTTACGGACAATTCTGTCATTGTAGCCCTCTTCAAATATCGGCTTCAGATTGTTGGCGCGAGTGCAGTTTCCGGTGAATCTTCCGATCAGTTTGCCGAGTCTGTAATCGGTCGGCCGGGTTATGAATATTACAAAATGCAGATGGTCAGGCATTATGGCATATTGGAGTATGCGGGCATCAGGAAACTCCAGAGGGATCTGTCTGAGCTGTCGGGAAATCAGGCTGCCTGAAGGCAAGAGTCTGACCAGAGGCCGAATGGTTCTGTCATTGGCGGCATTGACAATATCAGAGAATGGCGCGGCATATGGAGCTTTAGAGAGAGTTATCATATAAATGCAACGGCTTGAATAATCATGTGAGTTGCATCTGCGCTTCATAGACTTAGCCATGTTTTTTCTGTATAAGTGATTTGTAAATGAATTTCGGCCTTCGGCCTTTTACGGAACAAAAATCAGCTGGAATTAATAGCCGCTTTTGCCGCCATCCGCTTTTTGAAAAAACCGCCGCGAGGAGCTCGCGGCGGTTTTGTTCGGTGCAAGGGCGCAGCCCTTGAGAGTTGTCGTTGTTTGCAGGAATTGTGGCTGCCAGAAGCCGTGGAATCTTAGACTGTCAGGCCGGGCACGGTGTCATTTCAGACTCCATTCGACACCGTTTTTGGTGTCTTTGACATTGAAGCCGAGCTCGGCGAGTTTGTCGCGGATCAGGTCGGAGGTGCCCCAGTCTTTGTTTTGCTTTGCGTTGGCGCGTATCTCCATCAGCAGATCGACTGCCCCTTCATAGGGTGTCAGATCCGCGCCCGAGTCAGCATTGCCGAGACGGATGCCGAGTATTTCGCCGAGTATCTCGTCGAAAACTTCCTTTAACCTGTCGATGTCTTCCTGCGACAGCCGGATGTTGCCGTCGGCAGCTGAGTTGATGAACTTCGCGGCTTCGAACAGGTGCGCTATCGCCATTGGAGTGTTCAGATCATCGTCGAGTGCTTCCTGACAGATCTTCATGAAATCGGGAATCTCGACTGTCGACTTGTCGGCTGCAGTGAGGGCACAGAGTCGCCCATAGGCTTCCTGCATCTTCTGCAGCGCTTTCTCAGCGGCCTGAAGAGCCGCGTTCGAGAAATCGACCGTACTTCTGTACTGTGCCTGCAGAATGAAGAACCGTATCACCATCGGCGTGTAGGGCTGTTCAAGAAGCGGATGGTCTCCGCTGAAGAACTGTCCGAGCGTTATGAAGTTGTTGTAGCTCTTGCCCATCTTCTTGCCCGCGATGGTGATCATGTTGTTGTGCATCCAGTATCTCACCGCGTCATGTCCCTGCGCCGCGACGCTCTGCGCGATCTCGCATTCATGGTGGGGGAACATCAGATCCATTCCGCCGCCATGTATGTCGAACGTGTCTCCGAGATACTTGCGACCCATGGTCGAGCATTCGAGATGCCATCCCGGGAAACCTTCGCTCCATGGCGAAGGCCAGTGCATGATGTGCTCTGGAGCCGCTTTCTTCCACAACGCGAAATCGAGCGGATTGCGTTTCTCCTGCTGGCCGTCGAGTTCGCGGGTGGCGTTGTGAAGGTCTTCGATGTTGCGTCCCGACAGCTTGCCGTATTTGTGATCGGCGTTGTATCTGGTCACATCGAAATATACGGATCCGCAGCTTTCGTAGGCGTATCCGGCTTCAAGTATCTTCTTGATATACTCTATCTGCTCGATGATATGACCAGAGGCATGGGGCTCTATAGAGGGGGGGAGAACATTGAGTGCCTCCATGTCGTGATGGTAGCGGTTGAGAAAATACTGCACCACCTCCATCGGCTCAAGCTGCTCGAGACGGGCTTTTTTTGCGATCTTGTCCTCTCCCTCGTCGGCGTCGTGCTCAAGATGCCCGACATCAGTGATGTTGCGGACATAGCGCACCTTGTATCCGAGCCACTGAAGGTAGCGGAACAGCACGTCGAACGTGATGGCTGGCCGGGCGTGGCCGAGATGCGCGTCGCCATATACAGTCGGCCCGCAAACATACATGCCGACGTGTCCATCCTGCAGAGGCCGGAACGGTTGCCTGGTGCGGGTCAGCGTGTTGTACAGCGAGAGTGAATGCTCTTTCATGAGTTTTGTCAGTTGTTGCCGATCTTGCCGTTGCGCGGAGAGATTTCGCCGAACTGAGCCTCATACTTCTTCACATTGTCAGTGAGGGCGAAGAGGAGTTTCTTGGCGTTCTCGGGGCTCATGATGACACGGCTTACGACCGGAGCCTGGGGCATGCCGGGAGCTGCGAAGATGAAGTCGATCAGAAATTCGCTGCCGCTGTGGCCGATCATCGCGAGGTTTGTATATTTGCCGTCTGCAAGTTCGGGACGGAGCTGGATCTGAAGCTGGTTCTGGTTTTCTTTATTTTCCATTTTGAATTAGTGTTTTACAGAGTATATGGCAATTCGTCTAATACTCCTGTGGTTGATTGTGTCTGCGGCAAGCCGCATGTTTGTTTATTCCGATTGCGAAGATAACGAAAAATCCTGTATTTCGCAAATCGGTTTTTTACAATAGTGTGGTCTGAATTGTACAACTGATTTCTCCGCTCCCGGCCGGCCTCTTTGCGGGTCTGTCAGAGAATGCGGCCGTCGGCCATGTGGATGATCCGGTCGGCGATCTCGCTCACAGACGGGTCATGGGTGACGATCACGAATGTCTGTCCGAGGCGTTGGCGCAGATCGGCCATAAGGGAGCGGATCTCGTCGCGGTTGCGCGAGTCGAGGCTTCCGGTCGGTTCGTCGGCGAAAACGACACGCGGGTCATTTATAAGGGCGCGTGCCACTGCCGTCCGCTGCCGTTCGCCTCCCGACATCTCCGACGGCTTGTGGCGCAGTCTCTCGCCGAGGCCAAGCATGTCGAGGAGTTCCGATGCCTTGTCGAACGCTTTCCGGCGGGGCAAGCCGGCTATCAGTGCCGGCATGGCGGCGTTCTCGACTGCGGTGAATTCCGGAAGAAGCTGGTGGAACTGGAAGATGAATCCGATGTTGCGGTTGCGGAACTCCGACAGTCTGCGGTCGTTGAGACCCGACAGGTCGGTGCCGTCATATATCACCTTGCCGCTGTCGGGGCGGTCGAGAGAGCCGGCAATCTGCAGCAGCGTGGTCTTTCCGGCCCCGCTCGGGCCGACGATGGTGATTATCTCGTTGTTCCCTACGGTCAGGCTGACATCCGAGAGCACGGCCAGACTGCCGTATGATTTGCATATGTTTCTTAGTTCGATCATTTGTGCGGGCTTGTCAGGTCGTTTATAACTTTGCTGGCGAGAAGAATGCCGAAGAGAGAGGGGATAGTGGCGAGGGTGCCGTATGAACTCCGCTTGTTGCGCTCGTCGAGGGCTATCACCGCTCCGGTGCGCGGAGCTTCCGAACTTGCCACCACGCGCAACGGGCGGCGCAGGCCGAGTTTCTTAAGCCGTTGCCGCACCGCGCGGGCAAGTCCGTCCTCGCGAGTCTCCCACAGGTCGGTGTAGCCCGCCTTTGTCGGATCGAGACGCCCTCCTGCTCCCATCGAGGATATGACCGGTATGCGGTTGTGCAGGCAGTAGGCGAGAAGTGCGACTTTCGGCGCAACCGTGTCAATGCAGTCTACGATGTAGTCATATCCGGGCTCAAGAAGTGCCGCTACGTTGTCGGGCGTTATGAAGTCGCTCACCGCGAGCACGTCTATGGCCGGGTTGATGGAGAGAAACCGCTCGCGAAACAGTTCTGTCTTCTGCCGGCCTATGTCGGGTATCGTCGCGATCAGCTGTCGGTTGAGGTTGGTCACCGACACGCAGTCGGCGTCCACAAGGGTGAGGTGTCCGGTCCCGCTGCGGGCAAGCATCTCCGCAGCATATCCTCCCACGCCGCCGACGCCGGCCACAAACACGCGTGCGCCGGCAAGACGCGCGACTCCCCCGGAGCCGATCAGCAGCTCCGTGCGGTCGTTCCATTTTTCCGCAGTTTTGTTCTGAACCACGGTCAATATCCTGTGCCGGGAAGCCAGTTTCCCTTGAATCCGGTTTCCTCAAGTGTCTTTTCCACAATGGCGGCGGTCTCTGCGTTCTCCGGTATGCCGTGCGCTTCGAGAATCTTGTCGGCGGTGTCGAGGTCGAGGTTCCACTCCGCATCGGGGAATTTCGCACTCACAGCTTTGATTATCGCGGAACTGCATCCTGCGCATTTCGCATTTGTCTTGAATTTCATAATTTGTGATTCTGTTAAAAAGTTTATGAGTAGATAACGGTCGGTGGAGTATAACTATTTCTGCAGACGCAGCGAGTTTGCCACCACGCACACCGACGAGAGAGCCATCGCCGCAGATGCGAACATCGGCGTCAGCAGGAAGCCTGCTGATGCCAGGACGCCTGCGGCGAGCGGAATGCCCGTCACATTATAAACAAACGCCCAGAAAAGATTCTCTTTGATGATGCGTATTGTCTTTCGTGAGAGCGCGAACGCCTCGGGAAGAGCCGAGATCCGGCCTCCGACGAGAGTCAGCTGTGCGACCTCTATGGCTATGTCGCTGCCTCCTCCCATCGCGACAGACACATCGGCTTCGGCAAGAGCCTCGGCGTCGTTGATGCCGTCGCCGGCCATGGCCACAGTGTGTCCCTCATTGCGCAGTGCGGCCACAAACCGGTATTTGTCATCGGGCATTGCCTCTGCTCGGACTTTGGTTATGCCCGCGAGCGAGGCGATATGCCGGGCCGTTGCCTCGCGGTCACCCGTAAGCAGAATGACCTCGCGTCCGTTCCTGCGGAGTCTATCGATGGTCTCTCTTATGCCGGGCTGCAGAGAGTCGGCCACCTTAAATGCGGCAACAGCCTCGCCTCCTGACGATAGAACCACGACTCCGGCTCCCTCGGCAAGCCAGTTTTGGGCTGCGCGGTCGATGTGAGACTCCGGTTTGTCTGCAAGATCAGCTCCTCCAAGGCTGAATGTTGTACCTGAAGTCTTGAAAATCATTCCTTTGCCGGGGGTATATTCAAAACTGTCGGGTTCGGCTGCCGTGATTTCGAGAGACTGGAAATATGAGCAAAGAGCTTCGGCCAGAGGATGTGTCGATCTGAGTTCCGCTCCGTATGCGGCAGCGGAGTATTTAATGATATCGGCGTCGGACTCCCAGACTGCATCGCTTACTACAGGATGACCTGATGTTATTGTGCCCGTCTTGTCGAGCACGACAATGTCTGTCTTGTCAAGCAGTTCGAGAGCCGAGGCGTCTCTGACGAGGATGCCACGGCGCGCTCCGCGGCCGATTCCGACCATGATGGCCGTGGGGGTGGCGAGTCCGAGCGCGCAGGGGCAGGCTATGACCAGCACCGACACCGCGCACACGAGTGCGCGGGCTGTGTCGCCCGATATGATTTCCCATGCCGCGAATGTGATGACCGCGACCGCTATGACTGTCGGGACGAACCACGCGCTGATGCGGTCGACCAGACGCTGCACAGGAGCTTTCGATCCCTGTGCTTCGCGCACTGTTCTGACGATACGGGCAAGTTCGGTGTCGACCCCCACGCTGTCGGCGCGGACGGTCAGCGTGCCGGTGCCATTGAGTGTCCCGGCTGTTACGGTGCATCCGGGTGTCTTCTCCACACGTTCCGGCTCGCCGGTAAGCATGCTTTCGTCGACAGCGCTGAGTCCAGACGTCACTGTCCCGTCGACTGGGATTCGTTCTCCCGGACGCACGGACACAAGCATTCCGGTCTTGATCAGGCTCACCTCGGTCTCGCGGAATTCGCCGTCGGCTCCGGCCACAAGTGCTGTCTTCGGCTGGAGTCCGGTCAGTGCGCGGAGCGCGGCACCCGTGCCGCGGCGCGAACGCATTTCCATCAGTTTGCCGGTGAGCACGAACGTTATGATCATCGCCGCTCCCTCGTAATACATGTCGGCGGTGTGGCCGCGCGAGGTCATCACTTCGGGGAAGACTGTGTTGAATGCAGAGAAAAGGAAACTTACAGATGTAGAAATGGCGACAAGAGTATCCATTGTCGGCGCTTTGGAGGCAAGACTGCGGAAACCGCGTCTGAAGAATCCGGCTCCGCAATAGAGCATTACCGTCAGGGTGAGAAACATATATGCCCACTCCTCGCCGGGGAAGTGGAAATGCGCCATGCAGAGCGCCGCCACCGGCAGCGACAGAATCCAGGCCGCGATCACACGGAGGCGCATGCGTCGGTATTCGGCGGCCTCACGCCGTTCTCTCTCGGCGTCGGCGCGCGCCTCGTCGCTCTCGGCTATAAGCACATAGCCGGCCTCGTCGAGGGCGTGTCGCATGGCGTCGGGAGAAGTGACAGACGGATTCCATGTCACTGTGGCCGAACCGGTAGCGAAGTTGACGTCGGCTTCTGTCACTCCGGGGAGCGAGGCGAGGGTCTTCTGAACAGTTCCGGCGCACACGGCGCACATCATGCCGGTGACCGGAAATGTCTCTTTGACAGAATTCTGTTTTCCCATGTGTGGTAGCCTGTTACAGATTGCGTATACGCCATTCGGCGGGATAGAGGTTGTTGGCGCGGTTGCCGATGTTCTTGACGAACCCGAGCCGATGGCCTTTGCAGGTCACCACCGTGAATCCGCGCGGAGCGTCGGCGTCGAGGCGTATCGCCTCGTGGCGCAGATAACTCAGTGCGGTCGCTTCGTCGAGTTCGGCCACCGGGTAGCGGCCCGAGGGGAAGGCGGTGGAAAGAGCCCATTCCGAAGCCGGTATCTCGATTTTTCCTTTCAGGGAGACTGTAGGTATGCCGTCAAGGATCACGCGCGCTTTCTTGCGCAGAAATGCGAGTGCCTTCCGGTCTGATTGCGGGTGCGGTTCGCCAGGTTTGCGCAGCACTGCGGCAAAAAGCCCCTCTCCGCGTGTCACGTGGGGCATGAACCGCATGACCGGCATGTCGCATCCTATGCCCGTAGCGATGCCCCATTCGGCAGGAAACTCCATGTCGATCGGTTCAAGTCCGTGCCGTCCGGCGAGCCACTCTGCGTTCTCTTCATTTTCAGTGCGGTTGAACGTGCAGGTAGAGTAAATAAGGAAACCTCCGGGCCGGAGGGCGGCCACGGCATTGTCAAGAATCTCGCGCTGCAGCGCGGCGCACTGTGCGACAAGCCTCGGACTCCATTGCGCCGCCGCAGTCTCATCCTTGCGCATCATGCCTTCTCCCGAGCATGGGGCGTCGACGGCCACTATATCAAAGGCTTCTCCCGCTTCGGCATAGACAGACGTCTGCGAGCATGTGGCAAGAATGTCGGGATATCCCCATTTGAGAAGATTCTCGCGCAGTATCTTCGCACGCTGCGGCATGACTTCGTTAGCAACCACAGTGTACCCGTCGGGAAGGGCGTTTATCATCGAAGTGGTCTTTCCGCCGGGAGCGGCGCAGAGGTCGAGGGCGATTCCCTTTTGCGGCAGATTATATTTTCTGAACAGTTCCGCCACAATGGCTTCATGGATCATCGAGGAGGCTTCCTGCACATAGAAAACTCCGGCATGCAGAAGCGGGTTGAGCGTAAACTGCGGGCGTTTGGCCAGATAAAAGCCCGACGGACACCATCTGACGCGTTCGGCGCCGGGGTATCCGGCATCGGCGGCATCGGCGCACTTGCGGCGGTTGATCTTGAAACTCACTTCGGGAGTGCCCGACATCGCGGCTGCGAAGGCGGCTGTGTCGATTCCGGGCAAAGCATTTATTTCATCAAGAAATCCTTCTGGCAACATAAGAAGTTGGTTAAACTAATTTACGAAACCTAAGAAGTGTCTAAAATTGTTTCTTAATGGCAATCTTTATTAATCTTTTGGGCATCTTTGGCTTCTCTCATCGGCACCAACCGAGAGGTTGGTGCCTCTTCGACAGGCCCAATCTGCTCCAAAATATTAATATATCTTTCCATTAAAATTAAAATTAGTTTAAACAACTTCTAAGCATGATCCTTCCCCTTGGTTGGGGGAATACAAAATTAGCAAAAAAAAGTCACGACACCAACCGCATAAGCAACCCCGCACATAGTGTGCGCGATATGGATGTGTTGTCACAGGCTTGCACGGCGGTGCGTTTGCTTAAGAGGAAAGTTTTTTGTAATTTTGTGATATGCAAATTCAAGCGGCGTTGTATCTTATACCTGTGGAGATCGGGGCGGGAGAGTCTGAAATGACCATCCCGTCCGGGAATGTTCATGTTGTCAGGGATATACGCACGTTTGTGGTTGAGAATCTCCGCACTGCCAGGCGTTGTCTGCGCCGCTGGGACAGGACTTTCCCGATCGATGAGTGCACGTTTCATGAACTTAACGGCCACACGTCGGAGCGCGACATAGCCGGCTATCTCGACGCGCTGAGGCGCGGCGAGCCCGTAGGAGTGATGAGCGAGGCCGGATGTCCGGCTGTAGCCGATCCGGGTGCGGCGGTCGTGGCCATTGCCCAGCGTGAGGGGCTGAAGGTGGTGCCTCTTGTCGGGCCGTCGAGCATCCTGATGTCGCTGATGGCCTCGGGATTCAACGGCCAGGGATTCGCGTTCAACGGATACCTGCCGATCAAGGACGATGAACGTCACCGCGCCGTCAAGGAACTCGAAAACCGGTGCGCGCGCCTCGGGCAGACTCAGATTTTCATCGAGACTCCCTACCGCAACAACCGCATGATCCGATTCCTCTCCTCCGCTCTGCGTCCCGACACGCTGCTATGCGTGGCGTGCGACATAACGGATCCCGACCGGGAATCCATAATCACCCTCCCTGCCTCGAAATGGAAAAACGTAAATGCCGACTACGACAAGCGGCCGGCAATATTCCTTATCCACCGACAGTGACGGCGTGGACAGCCATATGAGACAGACAGGAAAGAAGATAACATTCGGAAACCAGCCGGAACTGCCGTTTGAGGAATGGGACGGAAATGAAGATACACATGCGGGCTCTGACGACACGCATGTCTCCGTCTCGGATCTGAGTATCGGCAAGGCTGATCACGAGGCTGATATGGCGTCGCGCCGCCGCCGCCTCAATTACATATCGTTCGCATCGGGATCGAGCGGAAACAGTTGCTATGTCGGCAACGAAAAAGGGGGAGTGGTGATCGACGCCGGCATCCGCGCCGACGTGATCGAGGATATCCTCCGAGAGCACGGTGTGCCGATGCGATATGTCAAGGCTCTGATTCTCACTCACGACCACAGCGACCATGTGCGCTATTCATACAATCTCCTGCGCAACAACCGGCATCTCTCGCTCTATTGTACCCCCCGCGTGCTCAACGGCCTCCTGCGCCTCCACAGCATATCGCGCCGTATCAAAGACTATCACACGCCGATATTCAAGGAGATTCCCTTCAAGGTGGCCGACATGGAGATCACGGCGTTCGATGTTCCGCATGACGGATCTGACAACATGGGATTCTCAATAGACTTCGAGGGACACCGCTTTGTGCTCGCCACCGACCTCGGTGCCGTCACCGACCGCGCCCGCCACTACATGAGCCTCGCCAACTATCTTGTCATCGAGGCCAACTATGATTCCGACATGTTGCGGCTTGGGCGATATCCGGAGTATCTGAAGGCCCGCATACGCGCCGGCAACGGACATCTCGACAACCGCGACACAGCCGCCTTTCTGGGCGAGATCGTCAATCCCTCGCTTAAATACATCTTCCTCTGTCATCTCAGCAAGGACAACAACACTCCGGCCAAGGCACTCAAAGAGGTGCGCGACGCGCTGGAAACACGCGGACTGACTGTCGGCAACGCCGAGGAGACCCTTGCCGACCGAAGTGCCGACGTCCAGCTGATGGCTCTTCCCCGCTTCGATCCGACACGCTGGTTCGTGTTCCGTTAGAGACACGAAGAGCGTAAGATCATCAGGCAAGCGTTCAAATTCAAACGATAAAAAGTTATTACTGTCCGCTAAACCATAAAAAGGCGAGTCCAACTTCCTGAACGGCAGAAGTTGGGCTTACTTTTTGTATTT
>VSPN01000031.1 GCA_009775355.1 Muribaculaceae bacterium | reverse complement strand
CTCATGGTCGCTGCGGTTGTGATTTCCCTACGCAAACTAACTTCCGTTAACAATCGTTTTTAAACAACCTCTAAGTAAGTGTTCAAATTTAAACGATAGTAAGTGAAAAGAAATCTTTTATACAATCTGCGGCTTCTTTTTTGCCGCTTCCGGCTTGTCGCTCAGTTGCATAGCCCGGTATGCTCCTTCGCTCCGCACCGGAATCGCCTAAAAACAAGCTCGCATATTGTATAAATTAAGAGCTTGTTTAAATAATAAATGTTGCCGTCAGGGTCGCACAGCTTGCGACGATTTTTGGCATGTGACGATGGAGTGTACTTTATGTACACGACTGAGGAACAGGTCAAAAAGCGTCCAGGATATGCGGGACCGGAGGTAATTTAAGAACCCGACAGGCTCTTGCTGAATTGCGAGACAATTGAAAAAAACTTTAAAATCGTGAGAAAGATTACCTCTGACCGGTCATTCACCGGCATATTTCCGCCTGCTCTTCAGTCGTTATGGATCCCCATAACTCTTTCATCGCAAGCGAAAATCTGCTCGGTGACTGACCGCCCTGACGGTAACATTTATTATTAAACAAGCTCTAAATTTGAACACTTACTTACTAAAATAATATATTTATTATTCAAAATAACAAAATATTTCACTAAATTTGAATATAATTAATGACCTAAGTTATGAAACACTTCAATATCGCAAGACAAAACGTCGCCACAATCGCACTGTTGGCAGCCATGTCGGCTATCTCTGGCGTTGTAAACGCAACAATTGTCGTTGACAGTCTGAGCAAAGAACCCCTGCCAAGAGCCTCGGTATTTGACTGCAACAGCAACATGACTGCCACATGCGACGACAACGGAAAGATTCCTGCTGTAAAATCAGGCAAGTATCCACTTACTGTCAGATATCTCGGATATACGCCAGCGTCAGTGGCGCATGACGGCGAAGACACTGTACTGATGTCAGCGCTGCGGTATGAATTGCCGGAAATTGTGATCGACACTCAAAGCCACAACATCTTACATCTAAAAGGATATATGCGGGAATATTCTTCAATGGCAAGATCTGTCGACACCGTACAGGTATACAGCGAGAAGATCGTCGATTTCATGCTCCCTACAGAAAAAAACAAAAAGTTCAAAGGGTGGAAATCTCCACGCACGCTGGCCGAAAGAAATTTTTACAGGTTCACGGATACCAGCGGCCTTGACAGCGTAAGCAACCAGAATCCTAATAATTTTCAATGGTTTGACTTTGTCAATATTTTATCAAAGAACATCAGGATTCCAGAAACCCTGAGAAACAACTCGGCAAAGACCGACATCGTCGCCGGAAAATATGGAGTAAAAATTTTGTGGAGCAAGCTCTCTGATCGTTATATCTTTGAGACAGACATGCTTGCTGACAAGAAAGACCACAAATGGTCTCCTAATTTTCTGAAGTTTTTCGGATTGAGCACTGACTTCTCAAGGTTATCCACAAAATATACTTTTACAGAACCTTATGGCACCGACATATCCCCGGAAGAAATAACGATGGCGACATTCGATATCGAGGCGCTGTGCAGAGGAAAACTGTACAGATGGGTCTCCGGAAGCGACGAGCCGTTCAAAATCCGGTCATATTATGAATTGTATGTAACCGACAAGGAGTATCTGACTCCCGATGATGCCAAAGAGTGGAAAGAACATCCCGAAACAAAAGGCATAACAGTCTTTACGCCTGACGGAATTCCGGAACTCGAGCCGGCCATTGTCAGACTCATTGAGAGAGCCGGTGGAGAATGACTATTATGTCTGCTATCCGGTCAATGATATGATCGGCCCCAGCCTCACTCAACTCTCTGAACGTGCCATTTCCGTATGTGACACCGCATGTTGTCGCACCTGCAGCCTTACCCATAAGAATATCGACAGACGCATCCCCGACAACCAGTGTCTCTTCAGGAATCCATCCGAGTGCGTCAGTAACGGTAAATACAGGTTCTGCAGAAGGCTTGCCCGATATGACATCGTCTCCGCCGACAATCATGCCGACCACATTGTCGAGCGACAAAGAGCGGCAATATTCATCAAGCGATCTGTGACTCCTGCTGCTTGCTATGGCAATGCCATAACCTGTGTCGAAAAGATACGAGAGTGTTTCATGGACTCCCGGGAAACACCTTTCTTCAAAGCCGTTTTTCAATTCATAAAAGAGTGAGCGGTAAGTTTCGGCGAAGTGCTCTCCGGAAATTGATTTACCGGAATAAAGTGTTGCAGGCACATCCGCGAGTCTGAGTCCGATCGTGGCACGGCACTCGGCAGCACTGACAGGCGGCAGATTCAGCCTGTCAACCGTCGCCTGCATCGTTGTCACGATAAGCGAGGCGGTGTCGGCAAGAGTGCCGTCAAAATCAAAAATGACATTCTTAATTTCCATAAGATCATGTATCGAACGCTGCTGACTTAAACAAGCTCTAAACATGTAGATGATCAATTAAAGAACGGTGCAAAGAGATTGTAATTTTACCGGATACTAATAAAAAGAAGCGGCGGGGCTAAGTCATATCAAACAATATGACCCGCCCCACCGCCATGCGGATAGGATTCCGGTTGATGGTCTACCCTACTTTTCTTTCTTTTCAATAGCTTTGTGAACTTTGTGAACTTCTTTCATAAGACAGAAAGCTGCAGCTACTGCAGCAGCCTCAAGAGCAAGTTTAGCAATCTTGAATCCAATGTGAAGAGCGATATGATCACAATTCTTTTCGTGGTTCATAGTTTTTATAATTAAGATGGTTAAATATTAAATCCAGACCCTGTCATATAAAGCCCTACAGCCATGCAGGTATCCGACGATAGAACGTCTGCGAAGCATCATTGGTTCGATCAAGACCATGCAGACCATAACATCGGCAATTTATCGGAAGCCGATTTGCGTGTCTGAGGTGGATTTTGTAATTTTGCGGACATGAAAATCGGATTTGACAACGAAAAGTATCTGCGGATACAATCAGAACACATCAAGGAGCGTATCGCTCATTTCGGTAACAAATTATATCTCGAACTCGGAGGTAAACTCTTCGACGACCACCATGCAAGCCGGGTGCTGCCAGGTTTTGAGCCCGACAGCAAACTCAGGATGCTGAGTCAGCTCAGCGACCGGGCCGAGATAGTGATCGTAATCAGTGCCAAAGATATCGAGAAAAACAAAGTCCGCAATGATCTCGGCATCACTTATGACATGGATGTTCTGAGACTTCGCGATGAATTCCAGAAACGAGGATTTCTTGTCAGTTCAGTTGTGATCACCCACTACAACGGACAGAGCAGTGCCGATGCTTTCAGAGAGAAACTGGAGCGAATGGACATAACCGCATATTACCATTATACAATAGAAGGTTATCCCACCAACGTGGCACTCATAGACTCCGACGAAGGCTTCGGCAAAAACGACTATGTCGTGACTACCCGACCTCTGGTAATTGTAACAGCACCCGGCCCCGGAAGCGGAAAAATGGCGGTCTGCCTTAGCCAGCTCTACAACGAGAACAAAAGAGGTATCGAAGCCGGCTATGCCAAATTCGAGACTTTTCCCGTGTGGAGTCTCCCACTTAAGCATCCTGTCAACATTGCATATGAAGCGGCGACTGCAGATCTCAATGATGTCAACATGATCGACCCTTTCCATCTGGAAGCATATGGCAAGACGGCTATAAACTATAACCGCGACATCGAGATCTTTCCTGTGCTCAATGCCCTGTTCGAGGGCATATACGGAGAAAACCCCTACAAATCTCCAACCGACATGGGTGTCAACATGGTCGGATTCTGTATATCGGACGACGAGATCTGCAGCAACGCGTCACGCGATGAGATTATACGCAGATATTTTACCGCCCTCAACAGATTCGCTCAGGGAGATACTGCCGAAGATGAAGTCAACAAAATCAGACTTCTTTTCAATCAGGCAAAGATTGATGTCAATTACCGCAAGACTGTTGTCGCCGCACGGGCACGGGCACTTGAGACAGGAGTGGCCTGTTCGGCGATCGAACTTGAAGACGGCACGATCATCACGGCAACGTCAAGCCAGCTTCTCGGGCCGAGTGCCGCTCTGCTGCTTAACGCCATGAAACATCTGGCCGGCATAGGCCACGAGATCAAACTGATTCCGCAGCAGTTTATCGAACCCGTGCAGCACATGAAGCTAAATTGTCTCAGAGGCAAGAACCCGCGATTGCATACAGATGAAGTGCTCGTTGTGCTCGCGGTGCTGAGCCAATACAACGACCTGTGCCGCAAAGCCCTCGACAAGCTGCCCGCACTTGCAGGCTGTCAGGTGCACAGCACAGTGATGCTCGGAGAAGTTGACCACAAGATATTCAAGAAGCTCGGAGTAGGTCTCACCTGCGACCCGGCGAAGAAGCGATAAGCATCATTCAGCCTGTCGAAAGAGGGTGAACATAAATCAGACAGACAAATAAAAGAGAAGCCGGATTCATGAATCCGGCTTCTCTTTTATTTGTTTACTCTCAGTTATTATTCAGACTCAGCCACACCCTGCATTACAACCTGAATGTGGTTCTTGCCATCGTAGAGGGAAGACATGAACTTGTTGAAATCCGCAAGTGTGAGATTCTCGATAGCGGCCTTGTGACCGGAGATATCGTCATATCCGAGTTCGAGTCTCTGAAGATTGTTTCTCCAATAACCGTTTGTGCGGACATTGATCTCGTACTGCTTCAATGCAGCCTCTTTCACCTTGTTGAAATCAGCTTCTCCGGCACCGTTGGAAAGAAGCTTGAGAAGTTCCTCGTTAGCACGGGTTATAAGTTTATCCTGCATCTGGTCATTGGTCTGGAATACATACACGATCTGCCATGTGCCGGTGAACGGATTGAATGTTCCGTAAGCATAAGGACTGTATGTACCACCTTCTTCCTCGCGGAGAGTTTCGGTAAAGACATTGCTGAGGATGTCACCGATGAGATCAATCTTTACAAAATTGGCAATGCTGTAGTCAACATTCTTGCCGCTTATGTTTGTGAGAACCATTGTCGAGGGCACCTGCATCGGCTGCTTGAATGTGTCATTCACCACACCTTCTGCGATATTGATCGATGTAAGCTTTGCGGGAGTCGCACCTTTCTTGCCTGTTGAGGGAAGAGCCGCGATATACTGCTCCACGAGAGGTTTGAACGTGTCAAGATCAATGTTGCCTGTGAAGATGAATGTGAAGTCGGCTGCATTTTTGAGAGAAGACTTCACGATCTCAAGCTCACGGGCATAATTGCCGGCCTCAAGAAGCTCGACACTGGGCTGCTGGAACATCGGGTTACCGGCGTATGTAGCCTTGGCCACCGCTCGCTGGAACACAGAAGTCGGGTTCTTGTCGTTGTTCTTGAGAATGGTCTTGATCTGGTCGATGTACGCGTTGTATGCGGTCTCATCGGGGTTGAGTTCTGTAAATGTGGCGTAAAGCACCTCCATGAAAGTAGGAAGATCCTTTACAGTAGACTTTCCGTCGAGTGCGTTTACAGTATTGCCGATGTTGTATCCGAGCGAAACATTCTTGCCTGCGAGATACTTGCCGAGTTTTACCTGATCGAAAGATCCGAGTCTGCTGACTTCAGCGGCATCACCGGCGAGCATGACGTTGGCAGCGTCTTTGGCGTCATAAGCACGCTTGCCACCTTCTTTGAACGCAGTCATTACAATCTCGTCCTGCTTGAAATCAGTCGGCTTGACAATCACTTTCGCGCCATTGGAGAGTGTGAGCACGGTTGTGCCGAACTTCCCTTCGCTCACAGACGCGATCTTTCCGGGAGCAGGAAGTTTTTCGATCAGCGGGTCGGTGATGACCTCGTCTACATAAGCCTCATACTGTGCATTGAGAATGTCGGCAAGGCGACCTGTGATCTCCTCTTCCGATATGGCAGTCATGCCATCGCGCAGAGGTTCTGAAACCACAATGACCTGATTGCCGGCGGTGAGAAGCTGTGCAGCCTCCTGATTGAACGCCTGGACAGGAAGCATGGGGAGAATCATCTTGACGAGTTCATATTCCTTTTCAATGCCGGGAGCAGCCTCATTGTCGATGAAGTGTCTGCAAAGCTCGCGGGCAAGAGTCTCGGTCTTCGTGTTGTTGCGCTCGTTATAGAGTTTCTCGTACTGGGCGAGAAGTTCGTCGCGTGCACGGACAAGCTCAGACTCCATAAAACCGGTCTTGCATGCACGGGCTACGATTCCCATCGCATCGTCGAGAGCCTCCTTCACATCACCCTTCGGGATGATGAACGTATCGAACGCAGCCTTTGTCTTGGAAACGAAGAAATCGCCAAACGATACGCCGGCCTGAACATATTTGCACTCAGGATTCTTGGCATAATCGTTGAGACGGTTATTGATCATGGTCGAAAGCAGCACATCGACAAGCTGGGTCTGGACGTAAGCCTCAACTGTATTGCGCATCTCCAATGGAATCTTATCCATCTTGAAGTTGACCATTATCATCGGGAAGCGGAGTTCCTTGTCGCTGAAATAGAAATAGATCGGTTTCTCATTGTCAGAGACCGATGGATATGTGCGCTCAGCGGCATTCTCAGGCATGGGGATTGTCGAGAAAAGGTCAATCACCTTCTTCTCCATCTCTGCGGCGTCGATGTCACCGACGATCACGATACCCTGCTGATCCGGACGATACCACTTGTGGTAATATTCTCTGATGGCCTGGGGAGGGAAGTTTCTTACGATCTCCATCTTGCCGATAGGCATCTGCTGATACTGATACTCCTGATAGATCTTGGGAAGCATTGCCTCATACATGCGCTGCTGCGCACTGTTGCGCGAGCGCCATTCCTCCTCGATGACTCCGCGCTCGGCATTGATTTCCGATTCCTCGAGCAGAATGCTGCCGCTCCAGTCATGAAGGACGAGAAGAACGCTGTCTACCAGAGCTTTGTCGGTCGACGGCACATTGTCGATGTTGTAGACAGTCTCGTCGAACGAAGTGTAGGCGTTGATGTCGGCACCGAAACGTATGCCCTTCGCCTGAAGATAATTGAGCATTGTTTTGCCGGGGAAGTTGGTTGTGCCGTTAAACGCCATGTGCTCAAGGAAGTGAGCAAGGCCAAGCTGCTCGGGAGTCTCAAGAGTGGATCCTACCTTCTGGGCGATATAGAAATTCACTCGCTCTTTGGGCTCCTCGTTATGAAGGATATAATAATTGAGCCCGTTTGGAAGAGTGCCATGTTTTACCGCCTCATTAAGTGGAAGCGGAGTCTGGGCACCCGCGAACAATGCCGACACTGTCAGCACCGCCGATGTTAGAATCTTTCTGATCATAGAATTCTGATTGGGGTTATATTATTATTGTTTAATTTCGGTATGTCTGTCAAGGCATGTTATGGTAACGTCTATCACTTACCTCCTGTGACATAGTAGCCTCTGTTTTTACAAAATTACTAATAGTTTTGGGAAATCAAACACAATAACCGTTTTTTTTGACAGAACAGGCAAACTATCAAGGTCACTTTTTAGTTTTTTTAATAAAACGAACCGTAGCGACACGATCAAACGTGACTGCGATGGCATCGTCAGAATTCCCGTTTCAGTCAAACCGGACAATGTGATCGGCCAGAGTAACAGACAGCTCCCTGAACGAGAATCAGTGAATTACCGATACTTTACAGAACATAAACATACGTGTATGGCAATCAGCGTCGCATTAAGACATGACAATAATCAGTCTGTCACAGATTCCACCGCCAGCGAACTCAGGTTCAGGCCGGTCGAGTTTCGTGACATTCCGCTTCTTACAGAATTTTTCAACCGCTATCCTTCCCGATCTTGCGACTTCTCGGTTGGCGGAGTGCTTATGTGGGCGGATTATTTCAATTACAGGATTGCAATTCATGAGAGCAGTCTGCTGATAGCAGGTACAGATCCTGCAGACAGAAAGAATATATTTTATGCACCTTGCGGACCTCTTGATTTCCGTAACTACAGGCAACTGATAAGCCGACACTGCAGTAGAATCAAGGCCACAGGCATCATACTTGAGCCATTTGAATCAGTACCGGAGACACCCGTGACCGCGCACGATTATGAACATGAGTGCGCCACTTGCTGGAAAGAGTATCTTTATGACATCGATCGATTCACTGCATTCTCGGGAAGAAAGATGGAGAAAAAACGCAATCATCTCAATTTTTTCATCAACAACTACTCTCCGTTCGAGACAGAGATAATAAGTGGAAAATCGGCAGCCGAACTCATAGCGTTTACCATAGCGTTCGGTGACTCGCATATCGACAATCCTCTCGCAGCCTACGAGTGCGGAGCAGTAACCGAGGTTCTGAGACGTTTCGATGATTACCCTTTCTTCGGTCTTGCCTTAAGAATCGGCGGAGAGATAGCCGGCTACACATTCGGAGAAAAGACAGGTGACACTTTTTTCGTGCATGTCGAAAAAGGGAATATCGACTTCCGCGGCATATATCAGGCACTTGCATCAAGACTCGCTTGCGAAGTAAAGTCAAGATTTCCTGAAGTAAGATATCTCAACCGTGAGGAAGATATGGGAGACGAGAGCCTCAGGCGAAGCAAGGAATCATACCATCCGACACTATTCATCAACAAAAGAATGCTTGAAACTGATATAACTAAGATTTAAACGACAACAGTGCAGTTGCCATAGTCTCGTAGCTTCAGGCCATCTTCGCCGTCTGCATCAACACTTGTTACGGAAATGAGGCTAAGAACACTTACATATGAAAAATATCTACATTTTTGCGGATATTAAGAATTTTTGATTAATTTTGTAAACAAACAAATTGTGACAAGAAATGAGCGACATCCTCGTCATCATACCGACATACAACGAAATCGAGAACATCGGCAATATAATCGATGCAGTAATGTCGTTGCCTGACGGATTCGACATTCTTGTCATAGATGACGCATCGCCTGACGGCACACAGGAAGCAGTTAGAGAAAAAATAGCACAGTATCCCGACCGAGTGCATATGGAGACAAGAACTGGCAAACTCGGACTCGGCACCGCCTATATACATGGTTTCCGCTGGGCACTTGACCGCAGCTACGACTATGTGGTGGAGATGGACGCCGACTTCTCTCACAATCCCGCCGATCTACCCCGCCTTTATCACGAATGCAAGGAGAATGGTGCAGACGTAGCTGTAGGATCGCGCTACATATCGGGCGTCAATGTGGTCAACTGGCCCATGGGGCGCGTGCTTATGTCATATTTCGCATCTGTTTATGTCAGGATGATCACCCGCATGGATCTCAGGGACTCTACCGCAGGATTTGTGTGCTACAGATCGCGGGTACTCAGAGAACTGAATCTTGACAAGATCCAGTTCAAAGGATACGCGTTCCAGATAGAGATGAAATTCAAATCTCATTTCAAAAAATTCAAAATCGTCGAGGTGCCGATAGTCTTTGTCAACCGTCAGCTTGGCACATCGAAAATGAACACAAGCATTTTCGGAGAGGCAATATTCGGGGTCATCACACTGAAAATGAAAAGTATTTTCAAAAAGAAGACATTCTGCTGAGACTGATCCGGGCAATCATAATCCATAACGGAAGTCTTTCCTCTGGTACAGAAGGAAAGACTTCTGTTTTCATGCCATGTAACTTCATTTAGGATTCATTAGCAGGAATTAGGGCACGACAGACGTTTAAATGAGGAAAATATGCGATAAATATTAACCTCTTAACTCTTGAATTATGGAAAATACAAATAAAAGCAGTCCAAAGAGTGGCGAAGGATGCACCGTATTCAATGATTACACATCAGATCAGAAGTATATCGAAAACCAAGAGCATAAGCTCATAGAAGACAAAGGGCTGATCCGAGATGCCGCATTTGTCGGTGAACATGATCAGGAACCCCAACATAAAAAGGGATGGTTCGGATGGTGGGCGTGCGCCCTGCTTGCCGTAGCAGTCATAGGTCTATGCCTGTATTTCGCGACACGTGATTCTCAGCCCATACCCTCGGAGAGTGTGCTTGCCACCGGCAACATTACAGTCACAACAGGTTCATACAGCATGAATCAGACCGGCAAAAAAGCGGTTAACAAAAAAGTCGTGATGCTCAAAAAGGTAATCGTACGCGGGAATAAAAACAGTATGACCGCTGACGCAAAAACCAAAGGAGCCGAAATCAGCGATGCAACACTCTCGAATGATATCGCTTCCGACAGACTCGCTTCAGAGGCTTCGATCGACAAAGCTGCCAATCTTGAAGCATCGGTCGACTACATATATTATTTCGGCAATGACCAGTCATCTGTGGCAGACAACATATTGCTCGACGAGATAGCCCAGAAAGCAAGCGAGACCGGAGCAGACATAACAGTCACAGCCTATGCCAGCGAAACCGGATCTCCCGCCTACAACAAGGAGCTGACAAGAGAGAGAGCCTCCAATCTGGCCCAGTATCTGATTGAACGTGGCGTTCCGGTCGACCATATTAAGATAAGTGCGGGCGGACAGACTGACAGATACGGCGACTACGCGCTCAACCGCCGTGCCGACATTGTGGTGGACTATGCAGGATAGAACGCTCCACCTGCGATCGGCACATATGCAAATAAAGAAGATATCATGAACCTTGCTTCATGACGCTATTGAAATACGCTTTAAGATCATTCCAGTCATAATAGGGCCATATGTCGGTATCGACCGGAACCGATGTCTCTCGCTCATTGTGGAGGATTTTGACCAGAATAGTCTCGGGTTTCTTCGGATTGCGGAAGAATATCAACTGTATATTGGCCGCCATAGGTGTAACTTTCCAGTCGCACCACCCCTTGTAGAAATCTTCCGGTTCATCGATGACTGCGTCACAGCCATGCAGGTGCATAAGAGATGTCAGAGGAACGACATTGCCGTCATGACCAAACCTCAGAGCTGCCGAAGTTTCTTTCGATCCAATGGCGGCATCAGCAGTTTCTATGATGTTTCTGAGCAGAGGAGCTACGTTCTGCATATGCACGCCTCCGGAAGGCCCGAAATTTGCATGGCGAGCATAGAAGACGGAGTTGAAACATTGCCAGAGATCGAAAAGTTCGTCTGATGTAAAAAAATCGTAAAAAGATATCCGGCATTCCGTGTTTTGCGCATCAGATGCGAGCCAGTATATCCCCCACATGAAATCTTCGGGCTTCACATATCTTTTTACAAAGCGGGCGCCACTGAATACGGAAGAGACAAGACGATCGGGGTTCGTATGGCTCTTTACAAATTTGCGGTATACTTCCTCCCACCATCCGTCGGGCGCATTGAACAAGTCTGATTCCGGAGTACTGTAACAGATATAAGGCATATATCTGTTGGATGACTCCATCTCGATGGCGAGACGCGGATTACGTTCCTTAAGGCTCTCGCAGAATGACGCCATGCTCAATATGCACCGTGGCACAAGAGTAGATCTCGCCGAAATGGCGGCCCGGTCGTTAAATACTTCAGGGTAATTGGCATACATCCTCGCCGCTATGTCATGATGCTGGCGGCGACCGAGCGGGGAAAGGCCCCCTCCTCTTCCGGCAGTCTCCAGCATAAGAGAATCGAGCCTGCCCATCAGCTCCACACCCCTGTCGCCAAGAGCTCCGAGAGAGTCGGCCATATGAAGCAGAGCAGACACTCGTGTGTAATCACTGTCTGCGATAAGATAGCGAGAGCCGTGACGCCCGTAGTGGCTTATATGGAAAGGACGGAATCCTTTAGGAGCCGGTGTATTGTCAGCGGATACAGACGGATATGCGTAATAGACGCCTCCGGTCTTGTGAGGATCCGCAGCCATTTCATCGCGCGTGGTCTGGGCATGACCGGCACAGACTAATACCATTGCCGGTAAAAGCAGAAAAAAATATTTCATGTCAATTGGTCAGTTATAATCCTAACCAGTTATTTATCTTCTTCCTGATCAGTCACCTCTGTAATACATCTGCAGATAGCACCTTGCTATAAAATCCTGATTTGACAATACAAGAGACGTATCATCGGTTCCTGGAAACCTTGCATCGGGCAGCCATCCGTTTCCGATTATATACCTGAGCATGTCGCCCGGACATCTGCCACGTTCAGACAAAAGTCCAAACGCATGCGCCGAAGCATATTCCCTGTCATAGAAAGGGTTGCTATCTGCACATATGCACCTTGCTATATCGCGGGCCATCATCATGCCTTTGCGCGGAGTGACCATAAGAGTGTAATCATGCGCACCTTTAAACTGTGAGAGGTGCTCCTCTCCATCCTCCCACCCGAGAGAATCGATGAAGAAGCGGTTCATGGCTTCATAACTGTCAAAGAATTTCATCACTTCACCAGCCGTGCTACTTATGAAAGCGCTATAGTAGGGATGCAGTTTCTCTTTTCCGTCATCCTCTTCCATATTGCTCTGCCGAGGGAGTTTTCTTTCCAACATAAGATACACCCACTCCGGCATGTATAAGGCAAGCGGACCGACAGGGTCTTCCATCATCGCTTTTTCAAGGCACTCGTTGAGACGCGCCACCGGGTCATCTCCCTCAGCGGCGATCTCTTTCACCAGCCCGCGCAGATTCTCTGAGAAAGCGGGTGTCAGAAGATATGAATGCATGAACAGCCATGTTCCGAGCCTATATATGGCCTTGTGATCCTCCGGATCGTTGAATTCAAGTCCAAGCGAGATATTGAAATCCTCAGGCACGGGAGCCTCGTCATATTCTGATTCAAGAATGCCGAAACATGCGTCGGCATAATCGAGGAGTCTGGAGTCGTGAGGATAAATGAATCTAAGTTCGTCGCAATACATGGCCACGACATACCACACAAGAAACCTGACATCCTCACGGTTCAATTCGTAGTCGATATAATCATCCGGCAACTCATGGAACGGAACTGACCAACCGTAGAGTTCTCTGTCGGCGTCGATGAACGAACGCCACAGGCCTGCATCAGAAACGATGTCCTGCATGTAATCAGCAAGAGTCAGAGCCACCCTCTTTCTGACTGCGTCAGAAAGTTCTCCCGCCAGACCGTCTGAACGCGTATCGTTGAGCAGGCGGTCGGCCAATGCGAGATAAAACGAATCAGTATCAGTCTGCTCCGGAAATGAGGGCTGACGAACCATAAACTCCCTCAGGTCAATCTTTTCCATATCTAAAAATAACGACTTTCAATCTCATTCCGCCGCACACGGGCATGAAAGGCGGCCGATAAGATCTGCCAGCGAAACAACAGTCTGCTCTCCGCTTTTCATATCCTTTAGAACAATCGCGTCCTTGCCGAGTTCAGACTCCCCGACGAAAGCGACATAAGGCACATTATCTGAATCTGCCGCCGACATCTGCTTCTTCATCTTCGCGTTATCGGGATAAAGCTGGGCTGGCACGCCATGTTCACGCAGAGCCTTGATATATAACATTGACTGCTCCGCCTCTCTGGTGCCGAAATTCACGAACATGACCTTGACCGTCTGCCCGAGATCCTCTGGAAAGAGGTCAAGCTGAAGCATGACATCATATATGCGGTCGGCCCCATAAGAGATACCTACACCAGAAAGGCCAGGCATACCGAACACTCCTGTAAGGTTGTCGTATCGTCCCCCGCCGCTGATGCTGCCGATAGCCACATCTCTGGCCTTGACTTCTATTATAGTTCCCGTATAGTAGTTCAGTCCTCGTGCAAGAGATATGTCAAGTCTGATTTCCGACTTTATTCCAAGGCGTCCGACTGCGCCTATGACCTCACGCAATTCTTCAATTCCTTTCATTCCTGTCTCCGAATCCTTCAGGATCTCAGACATCACGGCAAGCTTCTCGTCATTTGAGCCTGACAGCTCGAGGATCGGACGTAAGGCATTGACAGCGCCTTCGCCGAGACCCTTCTCACGCAACTCGACATTGACATTGTCAAGTCCGATCTTGTCTATCTTGTCAATAGCCACGGTAATGTCGATCAGACGGTCAGCCTCACCGATCACTTCGGCAATGCCTGTCAGAATCTTGCGGTTGTTGACATGTATGCATACATTAATGCCGAGGTCAGAAAAGTTTTTGTCGGTCAGCAAAAGCAGGTCAACCTCGTTTAGCAGAGAATCAGACCCAACTATATCAGCATCGCACTGATAAAACTCGCGGTAACGACCCTTCTGAGGTCTGTCCGCTCTCCACACCGGCTGGATCTGATATCTCTTGAACGGCAACACAAGATCATTGCGGTGCTGCACAACGTAACGTGCAAAAGGCACAGTAAGATCATAACGAAGACCTTTCTCGCACATCTTGTTGGTAAGCCGCAAAAGATTTCTGCACAGAAGTTCCTGATCATCGCACGACTTAAGAAAGTCGCCGGAATTCTGAATCTTGAAAAGCAGTTTGTCTCCCTCTTCGCCATACTTGCCCATGAGGGTCGACAGATTCTCCATCGACGGGGTCTCGATCTGCTTATATCCGAACAGTCTGAAATTTCTTTTGATTGTGTCAAAGATATAGTTTCTACGAGCCATCTCCACAGGAGAGAAGTCGCGTGTTCCTTTAGGAATGCCGGGTTTCTGAGCCATTATATACAATTTTTAAAAATTATGCGAATTTACAAAAATGTCGTCATTTCTGCAAATGACGACACATAATGTGGGATAATATGACACACTCATATGCCAGCAGCGGCCAAGGTCAGAACTCTACTGACAGACGGACGTTAAACTGTCTTCGCGTCAGATAATTCGGCACTGCATACTGTATGTTGTTGACATCAGTCACCCAATAATAGCTGCTGACGTTGGCGATATCGAGAAGATTGAACACATCTACTCCGAGAACAATGCTTTTAAAATGCCGGAGGAAATTCTGAGGGCGCTCTTTGTCAGTCGGAGCTCCGACAAACTGCCAGCTAAGACCGATATCCACACGCTTATAGGCCGGGGCTCGGAAATATGACACGGTGCGGCTCGTATGCGGCGGGGTCATGGTGAGTCCGTCGGAGAAGACTCCCCTCAGGCTGAATTTCAGTTTAGGAAACTTAGGGAAATAATCGGTGAAATAAGCTGTGACGGAATATCTCTGGTCGCTGGGGAGAGGCACCCTTTTGCCGTCGAGATCCTGACTTGTCTTCATAAGCGAGAAACTGACCCAGGAATCGCTGCCTTCGACAAACTGTCCGAAAAGCTTGAAATCGAGCCCCATGGTATAACCCTTTGAGTCGTTGTACCCGGAATAGCTGATCTTCAGATTGTCGTACTCATATGATATGAGGTTCGACAGATTCTTGTAATATGCCTCTCCGGTGAGTTTGAATGGCCTGTTCATGGCACGGAATGTATAATCAGCACCCACAATGACCTGAATGCTTCGCGGAGACTTTATGTCGCGGTTCAACACAATGACGGTATTGCCGAAATCATCTTCCGTCATTTGCCGATACTCCTTGTAAAAAGGAGACTGATAATACAGACCTGCGCCTATGCGGTAATACCAGTTGGGGTAATCAACAGGATTTACTGAAAAATTCACGCGCGGCGACACGAGAAACTCACGGTTGAAGCCATTATATGAAAAGCGCAGTCCGGCGTTAAGTGTCATATAGGCAAAATTACTGCTCATATAGACTGCATCCTCGGCATAGGCATGAAACCGGTTCACACTGATATTCTGCTTTGAGGTCAGATTATAGACAAGGTGAACTCCTTCAGGGAGTGTCGGCAGAGAGTAGCCGGCGGAATCCCGCCACTCCCATTCCTTGGTGCGGTCATGGAATCTCTCGCTCTGGAATCCAACGCCATAACTTATATTGTTAGCACGAAATTTTGTCGTGCCTTTAAGCGACACCTGAAACACCGATGTCTTAAGACGGTTGCGTGAATGCTCCATATATTTGCCGACACCGAGTTCACCGCCAATCCCGTCCTCACCCGAAGTGCCGGCCTGATTGAGCCAGTATTCTCCTGATATGTCATAAGTGACAAGTTCATTCGATAGAAAACCTGACACTCCGAGAGTGAAGCTTGTGGCCTTGTTATGTCTGTAAGTAGCCTGCAGTGACCCGAGATATGTCTCGAACTTGTCTCTCTCCTCTCCATCGAAATAAACCCTGAAACTCTTCGCGTCTTCAGAGGTGCCGAAAGTCGTTTCACGATCCTGCGGCTTGAAATTGAAATGATTGAGCGAGATGTTTCCGAGAAGATTTATAGTCCAGCGTTCACTGGGCTTATAGTTCATGTTGGTTTGAAAATCGAAATAAACAGGATCATACTCCCCTTTCGTATCCATTGTCGAAAGGAGGGAATTATTCTTTTTGAAGCGGATTCCCGTGAGCTGCGAGAACTTACCGGAGTTTGTGCCTACAGTGGCCGACGCTCCCATAAGACTTGCAGAGACGGCACCTTCGAACGCTTCCGGCTCACGATAGGTTATGTCGAGAGCCGACGACATCTTGTCGGCATAACGTGCCGGAAAGCCGCCAGACGAAAATCTGATATTACCTACCATGTCGGGATTGATCACACTCAGACCCTCCTGCTGTCCGCTGCGGACAAGTTGCGGACGATACAATTCCATTCCGTTGATATAGACCGAGTTTTCATCAAACGATCCGCCACGGACAGAATACTGCGAACTCATCTCGTTTGAGGAATTGACACCGGGCATAGTCGTTATAAGAGCCTCCACACTACCACCCGAGACATCGGGTGACAGCTTATAGCTCTCGGTATTCAGAGTCTGCATTCCATTCGAATTCTGGCGGTAGCCGATCACCTCGATTTCGCGCAGATCGACATCAAGCGGATAAAGTCGGATGTTAAGTGTCAATTCTCCTTTGGGATTGACAAGCTTATGCTGAACGGTCTTGAATCCGATACAACTGTAGATAACCTCTATAGTGTCTTTCTGCGCGACAGACAGCGAATAATAGCCTTTAAGGTCTGTATTGGTTCCGATAGCGGAATTTGCAATACGGACTGTGGCAAATTCCACGGGACTGTCATCGCTGTCGACGACTTTGCCTGATATTCTCACATTGTCAGCCTTCACCGTAAGAAAGCAGAATGCCAACATCAATATGATAATCGCTGAATTTCTCATCAAAATAAAAACGCGGCGGAGACTCCATTATTATTTTCGTGTGTTTACGACTCATTATGCACTTCAGATGCATGCTTCAGATGCATGAAGACTTCAATTTTAGAAAAAAATAACAGTTCAGATTGAAACCAAATTGTTAAATTTGCAAAATAATCGGAATCTGCACCCATAAAAGCAGATATGACGATGATAAATTTGGCGTAATAATTGTTATGGTTCATGGAGAGGAATATTTTCGCAAATTTCCGGCATCCGTCACAGATACCTGACACCGAATTTATCTTCTTCGAATCATGATTCAGACATTATCAACAACAGTATGACAAACCTGACAAACGGAACAAAGGGAACATCAGAACAGGACCGCTTTTCAATAGAAGAGGCCGTCATCGAAGCTATCAGGAATCGCAAAGGGACAAAAATCACTAAAATCGATTTCTGCGGGCTTGAGACAGCCCCGGCCAGAGAATTCATAATCTGTCAGGGCAACTCCACATCGCAGGTGTCTTCGATAGCCGACAATATCCGCGAGGAAGTGCGTGAGCATCACGGCATAAAGCCATATAACTACGACGGTTACAGGAACTCCCAGTGGATTGTGATTGATTACGGTGACTTGATGGTTCATGTATTTCTGCCCGATACAAGGGAATTCTACAACATAGAGGATCTCTGGAGTGACGCAAGCCTCTCCGCGCTCCCCGACCTTGACTGAGTCTCGCCTCGTTGTAAAAAAATAAACACCCAACACAACTTAGCTATATGAATTTCCCAAAACCAGGCAAAAACAGAAATCAGGACAGAAAGCCGCTTTTCAACATGTATTGGATGTATGGTCTTATCATCCTGTCTCTGCTTGCTCTATATTATTTTCAGGACGGTTCGCAGACCAAGGATGTGAACTGGTCGGATTTCGAAAAAGCCGCTCTGGCCGGAGACATGGATAAAATAATGGTTTTTGCCCAGAACGGCACAGCAGAAGGATTCCTGACCGAACAGGGAGCCAAGAACCAGCATTTCGACATGTCGCCCCAGATGACAGGCGACAAAAAGATCAAGACCACCATACCCTCGTCAGACAAGATCCAGGACAAGATCGACATTTGGAACGCCAAACTGTCGGCAGAAGGCAAACCTGAGATTAAAGTCAATTATGAGAAAGGGAGCGACCTTATGAAGGTGATCTGGTATTTCGGCCCGATCATACTTATAATAGTCGTCATGGTGTTCATGTCCAAACGCATGTCGGGAGGTGCCGGCGGCACCGGCGGCATATTCAATGTCGGCAAATCCAAGGCAACTGTCTTTGACAAGAACAACGGCACCAACGTCACCTTCAAGGATGTGGCCGGTCTCGCAGAAGCCAAAGTCGAGATTGAGGAGATAGTCGAATTCCTGAAAAATCCGCAGAGATATACCGAACTTGGTGCAAAAATTCCGAAGGGAGCCCTTCTCGTAGGTCCTCCCGGAACAGGAAAGACTCTGCTTGCAAAGGCTGTGGCAGGCGAGGCCGACGTGCCTTTCCTGTCTGTATCAGGCTCCGACTTCGTCGAGATGTTTGTAGGTGTAGGCGCAGCTCGTGTAAGAGACCTGTTCAAACAGGCCAAGGAGAAAGCTCCTTGCATAGTATTTATCGATGAGATCGATGCAGTAGGCCGCGCCCGTGGCCGCAATCCGAACATGGGTTCGAATGACGAGCGCGAAAACACGCTCAACCAGATGCTGACCGCTATGGACGGATTCCAGTCGAACAACGGAGTCATCTGTCTCGCCGCCACCAACCGCGCCGACATGCTTGACAAGGCTCTGCTCAGACCCGGTCGCTTCGACCGCCAGATATATGTGGATCTTCCGGAATTGTCAGACCGTGTCGAGATATTCAACGTGCATCTTCGCAACATCAAATGCAACAGCAAGCTCGATGTCGAGCAGCTGGCACGCCAGACACAGGGTTTCTCAGGCGCCGACATAGCCAACGTCTGCAACGAGGCCGCGCTGATCGCCGCACGATACAACAAAGACTCTGTAGACTGGAGCGACTTCATGAAAGCGATCGACAGGATAGTCGGTGGTCTTGAGAAGAAATCGCGTATAATAACCGACGAAGAGAAGCTTGCAATAGCCACTCATGAAGCCGGCCATGCCACCATCACATGGATGACCAAATATGGCAATCCTCTCGTCAAGGTTACCATTGTGCCGCGCGGACGCGCTCTCGGCGCAGCCTGGTATGCTCCCGAGGAACGACAGATTATACCGACACAGGCTCTCCTTGACACCATGTGCGGTCTTCTCGGCGGACGAGCCGCCGAAGACCTGTTTCTCGGACAGATCGGCACCGGAGCGAGCGATGACCTTGAGAAATGCACCAAGATCGCACGCTCACTCGTGCTCGTATACGGCATGAGCGAAAAGCTACCCAACCTGAACTATAATGACTCGACAGGTCAAGAAATGGGATTTACAAAACCATACTCCGACGATACGGCCAAAACCATAGACGCCGAGGTGAAGAGGATTGTGAACGAACAGTATGAGCGTGCCAAAGAGATACTCCGACAATACGCCGCACAACACAATCAGATACGGGATCTTCTTGTTGAAAAAGAGGTGATATTCCATGACGATGTCGAGAAAATTCTCGGCAAGCGCCAATGGAAATCCCGCACCGACGAGATAATCGAGATAAACAGAAAAGAGGAAGCCGACAGAAAGACCAGAGCGATAGAGTCTTCAGTCAGAGTGAAACCGGAAGTGACCGATAACAATGATTCTGCTGACGACGCCCCTGACGATGACGGCACTCCCCCTCCGTTCACCAGACAATAAAGGAATTTGCGGACTATGCCTGTCCGCAAATTTTTTGCCGGCATTGAAAACTCAAAACAGAAATTTAGTTTTACAAAACACGCAATTATGTTCTTATTTACGCTTTTGAAGTCCGAAACGGGATTTTTATTATTAAATTTGTAAACTCAATCCGGATTTCAGCGTCTAAGGATCATATACAGGTAAACAAACAGAGTCATAAATCCGCATCAGTTGTAACCTCCGGCATATCGGGAGTGTTATAATCAAAACAGATATAAACATATCTAACAAGAACAATACATTTAAAAATTCAGCTCATGACTATCAAAAGAATGAATGGACTGATGTTGCCTGCACTGGCAATCGTCATGATGATGTCTTCATGCAACGGAGACCAGAGTCAGCAGCAACAGCAGCAGATTCCGGAACTGGCGGTTCTCACCGTAACCGAAGAAAACACCACCCTCCAGTCCGGGATGCCGACTACACTTGAAGGCGAGAACGACGTTGAAATACGTCCCCAGATACAGGGTTTTCTGACAAAAGTCTGCGTTGAGGAAGGTCAGAAAGTCTCGAAAGGACAGACCCTCTTCATGATAGACCAGGTCTCACTTCAGGCCGCAGTAGACGCCGCACAGGCTGCAGTAGCCGTGGCACAGGCCAACGTCAACACTGCGACGACAAACATGAACAACAACAAGCTGCTCTTTGACAAGAACATAATAAGCCAGCCGGCATACCAGACCTCAGTAGACTCCTATAACGCGGCAAAAGCCCAGTACAATCAGGCGATGGCTAACCTGACGAGTGCAAGAAAGAGCCTGTCATATTCTGTGGTCACCGCACCGGCCTCCGGAGTAGTAGGAAGCATAGACTACCGGGAAGGCTCACTGGTGTCTCCGTCTTCACTTCTTACAGTGCTGTCGAACAACAGTGACATGAGAGCTACATTCTCAATGAACGAGAAAGAGGTGCTCTCGCTGACCGACAACGGAAAACGTTCCCTGCAGGAAGCAATAAAACTGATGCCGCAGGTGACACTCGTCCTTGCAAACGGAGAGAAATACCCGTATCCCGGCAAGATCATTTCGATTTCGGGAGTCATCGATTCGTCGACCGGCAGTGCCGCGGCAAAGGCCATATTCCCTAATCCGGAGGGCATGCTTCACAGTGGCAATACTGGCAAAGTCCTGATTCCGCACAGCCGTTCGAATTCGATTGTCATCCCTCAGGCCGCAACATATGAAATACAGGACATGAAATTCGTATATGTAGTCAATGACAGCAACAAGGTCAAATCACGCGCCATACAGACTGCTGATGAAAACGACGGCCAGAACTATATAGTCATCGGCGGTCTCCAGCCAGGCGAGCGCATCGTGACCGAAGGCGTCGGCATCACAGTCAAGGATGACATGACAATCAAACCCAAGAAATAAGCACATCCACCCAGCCTTCATGCAGAAGGCGGACAACATTCCAATATGAAACTATCCACATTTATCAACCGACCGGTACTCTCTACGGTCATCTCGATCTTTATCGTGCTTTTCGGAGCACTGGGTCTGATGACTTTGCCTGTAGAGCAATACCCCAACATTGCGCCGCCTACCATTCGTGTAAGCACGACATATACGGGTGCAAATGCGCAATCCGTGCTGAATTCGGTCATCGCGCCGCTCGAAGAGCAGATAAACGGAGCCGAGAACATGGACTACATGTACTCATCGGCATCAAACAACGGCTCAGCCGAGATCAGTGTATACTTCAAGTCAGGGATGGATCCCGACATGGCGGCCGTTGACGTACAGAACCGAGTGGCAAAGGCAGCGAGTTTTCTGCCTGCAGAGGTCAATCAGGTGGGAGTCACCACACAGAAGCGTCAGTCGTCGATGCTTATGGTGTTCAATGTGTATACCGAAGACCATAAATACAGCCAGGAGTTTGTGGAAAACTACATGGCAATCAATATCATTCCTGTCATCAAGCGCGTGCCTGGCGTAGGAGACGCCATGGTGATGGGAGCCGACTATTCGATGCGCATCTGGCTCAAGCCGGATGTCATGGCTCAATACGGGCTCATGCCGACAGATGTCACCGCTGCACTTGCCGAGCAGAACATCGAGGCGGCTCCCGGCCAGTTCGGCGAAAACGGTAACCAGGCTTTCCAGTACACAATGCGCTATAAAGGACGCCTGTCTGACGAAAGCGAGTTCGAGGATATAATAATAAAGGCACTTCCTTCAGGCGAAATGCTGAAACTCAAAGATGTGGCCGACGTCGAGCTCGGACGCCTCACTTACGGATTCCAGTCCACCACAAACGGCAATATCGGTGTTGCGGCAATGGTGATGCAGTCAGCAGGTTCGAATGCAACCCAGGTGGTGAATGAAATCCAGGCTCAGCTCGACCAGTTCCAGAAAGAGTGTCCAGAAGGACTCAGGATTGTCACTACAATGGATGTCAACCAGTTTCTTTTCGCCTCTATCCATGAGGTTGTAAAGACACTTCTCGAGGCGTTTGCCCTTGTGTTCCTTGTGGTATTCCTGTTCCTTCAGGATTTCCGGTCGACCATTATCCCCATGATCGCGATTCCCGTCGCGCTGATCGGCACCTTCTTCCTGATGAATATCTTCGGGTTCACGATCAACCTTCTGACACTATCCGCACTCGTGCTCGCCATAGCCATCGTAGTCGATGACGCCATAGTCGTCGTCGAGGCAGTCCATGCCAAACTTGACGAAGGCTATGAATCGGCCAAAGTCGCGTCGATAGATGCCATGAACGACATAGCAGGAGCACTTGTATCGATTACGCTCGTGATGATGCTTGTGTTTATTCCGGTATCTTTCATGGGCGGAACGTCAGGCGTGTTCTACCGTCAGTTCGGTCTGACCATGGCCATGGCGATATTTCTCTCGGCAGTCAATGCGCTCACACTGACTCCGGCACTGTGCGCCATATTCCTCAAACCGCACAAAGCCGACGGCACCCTTGCACCGCTGTCGGACCGCATGAAAGAGGCATACTCCGCTGCCGGAGAGGCTGTCGGCAACGCATATAAGAAGCGTACCCGTTTCAGCATCCCCCCGCTTGTCACCACACTGCTTCTTGTGGCCGCAGTTGTATTCCTTGTGCTCGGATGGTATGAATTCGAAAACGTAATAGAAAGCACCGTGGCATGCGCGGTGGCGGTGATCGCTGTCTACGGCATGTTCCAGCGCAATTTCATCGATGCTTTCAACAACGTGTTCGACAAGATCCTCAAAGGCTATTCGAAGCTTGCAGGCTGGTTCATACACCATAAGATAACAGGTTTCTCAGTGGTTGCCGCAAGTATCGCGCTGCTCGTATGGCTTATGTCAGTCACTGCCACGTCGCTTGTGCCCAACGAAGACACTGGATCGCTAATGGGAGTAGTCGACATGCCTCCGGCAACCTCCATGGAAAGGACTGTGTCTGTCATGAACAAGGTTGACAGCATAGCGGGCACGATTCCTGCAATATCGATAAGAAACGCGATTTCCGGATACAGTTTTGTCGCAGGCCAAGGAAACACATACGGATCGTTCATCATAAAGCTCAAGCCATGGAACGAAAGAGACGAGAAAACCGAAAGCTCGCAGGCCGTTCTCGCACAGCTCATGCAGAAATGCTCCGAAATCAAAGACGGACGAATCATGTTCTTCCAGCCGCCCATGATATCCGGATATTCGGTATCTAATGGTTTTGAAGTCAAACTTCAGGACAAAACCGGTGGAGACATCAATCAGTTCTTCAAGGTCTATCAGGGATTTATCGCAGCCCTTAACGCTCGCCCCGAGATCTCCATGGCATACTCGACATTCAACCCCTCCTTCCCACAGTATATGGTTGAGCTCGATGTAGCCAAAATCAAGAAGGCTGGTCTGACACAAAATGTCATACTCCAGACTCTTCAGGCTTACTACGGCGGTATGTATGTTTCCAATTTCAATAAATTCGGAAAACTCTACCGTGTCATGATGCAGGCCAGTCCTGAGGCAAGAGTGTCTCCGGAGACACTTAAGAACGTCAAGGTGCGCAACGGTTCGGGAATGGCACCCATTGACAATTTCGTCACACTCACGAGGGTTTACGGTCCCGACGTGATCAACCGCTTCAACATGTTCACTACAATCTCTGTGACCGGTAACCCCTCTCCCGGAGTGTCATCAGGACAGGCCATCGCGGCAATAGAGGAAGTCGCGGCCCAGACCCTACCTATCGGCTACGGCTATGAGTATTCCGGTCTGACCAGAGAGGAGGCGACAAGCAGCAGCTCATCGACCGCATACATATTCGGGCTTGTGCTCCTGTTCGTATATCTGCTGCTTTCAGCACAGTACGAAAGTTATATCATACCGTTTGCCGTCATCCTGTCAGTGCCGTTCGGACTCATGGGTACATTCATTTTCGCACACCTGATGGGAATCGACAACAACATCTATCTTCAGATCGCACTCATCATGCTCATAGGTCTTCTTGCCAAGAACGCCATCCTCATCGTTGAGTTCGCGCTCGAAAGAAGAAGAACCGGAGTCAGCATCGTGAATGCCGCCATACTCGGATCGAAAGCGCGTCTGCGTCCTATTCTCATGACCTCGCTCGCCATGATCATCGGACTTCTGCCACTTATGTTCGCAACCGGAGCCGGAGCCAACGGATACAACGCGCTTGGTACAGGAGCGATCGGCGGCATGCTTGTCGGCATGATCCTTCAGGTGCTTGTGGTGCCTGCCCTGTTCGTGGCATTCCAGATCATTCAGGAGAAGATCACTCCATTCAAATGGACTGACACCGACAACTCTCCTCTCGCCTCCGAGCTTGAGCAATACAACAGACACAAAGACTAACAGATTCCAACAATCCGGCAGGGCGTATCCTGCCGGATTGGAACCATCCATGACAATGAAAAAAACAAACTTGCTTTTAATCGCAGCCGCAAGCGTCATGCTGTCCGGATGCAACATTTATAAAGCGTATGAACTTCCGACTGACAATTCTTTTGTAAAAACATACGAAGAATCACTGTTGACGGAAGCTGATTCGACATCGCTGCCTTTCCTCAGTTGGGAACAGGTATTCACGGATCCTGTGCTTCAGGGATATATCCGCACCGCACTCGACAACAACAAGGATCTTGACAACGCTGTCAGAAACATTGACATAGCAAGAGCCCAGCTCAAAGGAGCCAAACTCAGCTATTTCCCTGCTGTATCATTGAATCCTAACGGAGGCGCATCAAAATACGGAAGCGGAAAGATGGACACATGGACTTACACAATACCTATGTCGATTTCATGGGAAATCGATGTGTTCGGCAAGATCCTGAACCGCAAACGCGGAGCGAAAGTCACCGTGGACCAGATGGAAGACTACTATCAGGCCGTTCGCTCGCAGATCATCTGCGGAGTGGCCAGTTGCTATTACAGTCTCATGCTTCTCAACCAGCAGCTCGACCTGACCGAACGCACCTCGGTGATATGGAAAGATCAGGTCGAGTCGATGAAACTCATGAAAGAGGCCGGATGGGTCAATGAGGCTGCTGTGGTGCAGAGCACTGCCAACTACTGGAGTATCATGGCATCGATACCTGACATCAAAGACGGAATCCACCAGATGCAGAATACCATGGCTCTTCTTCTTCACTCGTATCCTCAGGATTATGCCGTATCATCCGATATGAACTTCGAGCTTCCTGCAGATATCAAGGATGGAGTGCCCATGACGTATCTGGCCGCACGTCCTGACGTCAGGGCTTCCGAGAGAGGACTTGCCGCCGCCTATTACACTACAAACAGCGCACGCGCGGCTTTCTATCCGGGTCTTACGATATCATCCAACGGAGGATTCACCAATCTGCTCGGCTCGATGGTCTCGAATCCCGGCAAATGGTTCATCCAGCTCGCCGGTTCGCTTGTGGCCCCGATATTCTCAAGAGGCCAGAACATAGCCAACCTTGAGGTAGCCAAAGCACAGCAGGCCCAGGCCATGAACAATTTCGAGACCGCTGTGCTGAATGCAAGCGCCGAGGTCAGCGATGCTCTCGCGGCATACAGACACAACCACGAGAAACGTGAATGCCTCACACAGCAGATCGACAATCTCGAGAAATCAGTGGAATATACTCAGGAGCTGCTGACTCTTGACCCATCGACCACATATCTTGAAGTCCTGACAGCCAGATCAGGTCTTCTGAACGCACAACTGTCAAGCCTTTCAGCATGGCACAGCAAAGTTTCGGCTCTGATCTCACTCTATCAGGCCGTAGGCGGAGGAAGATAACCCATTAAAATCAGATATCATGAGCAATATCAGTCCATTGGCGTTTGTACACCCGGATGCGAAAATCGGGGAGAATGTAACAATCAACGCATTCGCTTTCATCGACCACAATGTCGTGATCGGCGACGGATGCCATGTGAGTCCTCATGTGAGCATCCTGTCGGGAGCGAGAATCGGCAAGAACAATCATTTCTATGACGGGTGCATCATCTCGGCCACCCCACAGGATTTCCGCTGGAAAGGAGAAGATAGTCATGTGGTGATCGGAGACAACAACACGATCCGCGAGCATGTCATAATCAACAGGAGCATCCATAAGGATGGCGAGACGCGTATCGGCAACGACACGTTCATCATGGCGCAGAGCCATATCGCTCACGACAGCTTGATCGGCAACTCGGTCGTGATCGGCAATTCGGTCAAGGTCGCGGGCGCGTGCCGTATAGGCGACTGCTCGATACTCTCATCATGCGCGCTCGTGCATGAGAAATGTGAGATCGGCGAATGGGTGCTCGTCAAAGGCGGCTGCCGTGTGAACAACCATGTGCCTCCCTACGTGGTAATGGCCCACAACCCGATCTCATATTTCGGAGTTAACGCGTTCATTCTCCGGAAAGGCGGGTTCAAAGAGGAAACCATCGATGATATAGCTAAGTGCTACAGACATATCTATCAGTCAAACACATCTCCTTTCAACGCACTCGTAAGGGTAAAGGCAGACGTCGCACCGGGCAATGAGAGAGATGCTGTGACAGACTTTGTGGAACGTCACAATTTCAAGATAGCAGCTCTTACACTCGACTCCATGATGTGACATACCGCCGCACTCCACTGCTGCCGAGAGGCTGCCTGCATGAATGCATCAGTCTCCAGTTTCAAAAGAAACAAGGGCGGAGAATTTTCAGAATTCTCCGCCCTTATCTTTTTATTTTTGGCATAATATAGGGAATCGGATTGATTTTTTTGTTAAATTTGTATTCGAAAAACGGTTTTAATACGCCATATGGACTTAAAGAAGTTACTTACACGCTCAATTTCAGGACTCGTATACTGTCTTGTGATAGTGGGTTGTATTCTTTGCGGGCAATACGGTGTCCTGGCTCTCGCGGCACTTCTGATTATACTCGCATGTGTCGAGTTCGCAAAAATCAGCCGTGACCTTTCAGACAAGACACTCCCGGCCCTCATTCTTGATATAGCCGGATGCCTGAGTCTGTGCGTATGGTTTTTCGTATATCCTCTTGTGATATGGGTGGCAATAATGACAGTCAGATTCATTGTTGAACTTTACTCAGGTTCCGGACGACCGTTGAAAAATCTCGCTCACTCCATGATGAGTCAGATATACATCGGCATGCCGATGGCACTTATGACAGGAATCGCATGGATATTCCACCCGATGATAATTCTGGCGATATTCCTGCTGCTATGGATTAATGATACAGGAGCCTTTATCGTCGGATCGATGCTCGGACGCCACAAGCTTTTTGAACGAGTGTCTCCGAAGAAGACATGGGAAGGGTTTCTGGGAGGCATGGCTTTCAGTCTTGCGGCATCTGTACTGTTTTCAATGTATTGCAGTGACTTTTTCGGATTGGGCGCGATAAGGGGAGACACAGGCTCATGGATTGGCCTTGGCATTGTCATATCCATATTCGGCACATGGGGAGATCTTGTCGAGTCCATGATCAAGAGATCACTCGGCATAAAGGATTCGGGACATATCATACCGGGACACGGAGGCATACTCGACCGCATTGATTCATTGCTTCTCTCGCTTCCGGCCGCTTCGGTCTATTTCGCCATTATTATCTATCTGTCTCTGCCTATTTGATCCGGAACCAGTATCCGAGCGACAGCGATATTGTCATGGGATTGGATCCTCTGACAGGCTCGGTTCGGCCGGATCTGACAAGATCCGCGAGTCCGAAATAAAAACGCGCGTCGATATAGAGCGAATTGCGTGTATTGACACTAAACTCACCGCCGATACCTCCGGAGATGCCGTAATCGACTTTCCTGTCGGCGGGGAGCGCATATTGATACGTGATATGGGTGTCAAAATCCGGATTTGACGACACGTTGTCATAATCGAAATTCGCTCTGGTGCGTTCTCCGATCATAAAACTTACAGACGGCCCGGCATTTATAAAAAATTTACCCCTGTTGCCAAAATATATGTGAGCGAGAACCGGGATCTGGATAAAATCGACACTTCGCGAGTATGAGTAGGGCTTGTCTTCAAAATCCTCTTTCCACCCGCGCTGCTCCCAGTTTGCCTCGACAATGAAGCCGAAATGTTTCTCCTCGATGTAACGGAAGTTGAGACCGGCATTACCCCCGACAAGAAAACTCTGAGTCACCGAAGGAGTGAAGCTGACTCTTGAAAAATCAGCTCCTCCATGCGCTCCGACAAAGATTCTCGATGGATAATGTGACTGAGCCCGGAGACCGGATACAACGCCCGCACATGACACCAGAGCGATCATTGCCGCCACACGTCTTGCCACCAATGGCCGTGACACTCGATTATTCCCCATATACGATCACGTTTTTATTTATTGTGTCGAAAGGTGTGAACTCCACAAGAAAAACAGGAGGATTCAGAAATCCGCTCCAACTGGAAACGCGTCGCAGATTGAAATCGCTCTGAACTGAACCAGATGAAGGCATGATCGCATTTATGTCACCGCGTGAACGGGCCAACTCCGATACAAAGTATACAGACGCGTCATAACCCGAGGCCGCATAAACGGGAATCGTCTTTGCGGGCATATGATTGAACAGGGTCTTATAATGCGTGATAAAATCCTTATATTGCGATGACTCCTTGTCAACATAAAACCGCGACGGGATCATTACGCCGGCATCGTGAAAAGCTTTTGCCATTGATTCTTCATATACTATAAGATTGGGCCTGCCGAGAAAAGCAAAATCGGCAAGCGGCTTCCCGGTCCTGCAGGCCACCGTTTTTTCGAGCATTTCGGCGACTTCTCCTTTTTTTACAGGATAGCCATATATGAGATATCTGCCTTCATCGGCAAACAATCCGGGGACTAAACCGGATATGCCGACATTCATCACGGATTCCGACGGCCACAGTTTTGTCAACGATTCGGCAAGCATGTCGTTGGCGTCAGGAGTGCCGATAAAAACCAGAGTCCTGTCAGAGAATCTGTCGAACACATAATTTGCCACATTCTCATTAAACAGCGATGAAGGGGTCTGCAACTGGACAATGTATGGATTTGACGTATATTCGATACTTTTGACATCGAAAATATTCACTACGGGCGTCTGGCTTACGGATGCGTATTCTCCGATATATGCCGGCAGACCGTGATCGGCGGTAAGAAACACTACGGTCGGTCTGAAACCGTCAAGGGCTGTTATGACAGTCTCTGAATCTGCTTTGCCATCTATTACCTTGAAATCGATTTTATATCCGGCATCTTTCTGACTATCAAGTCCTGCAAGAAATCCGCGGATAAACTCTATATCCTTTTTCGAGGTTCCGTCTTCAGCGACTACAGCGATCCTGACAGTCTGCTCCTTTCCATAATCCTTAAGACCGTGCACATCCTGATAAATATCCGCGACTCCATCGGCAGATTCTTCCCTCGGATCACGATCGACCGTCTCTTTCTCTACACTGACAGTCTCCACTCTCGGAACAGCAATGAGATCCTTGTTGCGGATCTCACTGATTTCCGGATTGGCTTCCTTCAGAAGATCGACACTTATGCCATTTCTGTCGGCAATCGAGCTCCAGGTCTCATTTTTACCGACTTTCTGCAGATCAACAGAATCGATGGTTGACTCTTCCGACACCTGAATTGTCTTTTGCAGACCGGTGCCGCGGGCGGGGATTCTGATATTGACTCCGCTTCTGAAGTTATTTTCGTTTAAGCCGGGATTACTCTTGAGTATCGCAGCGACCGAAACGCCATAGTCTTTCGAAAGTCCATAAAGAGTGTCGCCGCTCCTTACTGTATAAAACAAAGACCTGTCTTTGCCTTCGGGAGTATCTTCGGGACGTATCATCAACGACTCTCCCGCCTTTATACCGTTGCGGCTGTCAGGATTGAGCCTGTATATAATGTCAACCGGCACACCATACATATTGGAGATCGCATATACTGTCTCTCCTCTCTTTACAGTGTGCAGGAGTTCGCCTGCATCCGGATACTCAGTCCGGACAAAAACTTCGGTCTTTTTCAGCACTTCGGCAGGATAATAGATCTTCATGCCCTTCTTCAATGGAGATATGGCTGAGGGATTGAGTTCCTGAAGTCTTTTGTCATCCCATCCGAACATGCGGGCTATGCCGAACAGAGAATCACCTTTTCTGGCCTTATATACATAATAATTATTGCCGAGGAGCTCGACAATCGGGAGACTGACTTTAGTGGCAGCCTGCATGTCGCACACTCCGACCGACAAGGCCAACAGAACCGCTGAAAGATAAGCTTTATATGAATATGTCTTCATGTCAAATATTCCTCGAATTATGACTCTGACGAAGAAAGTCTGTATTATATCATGCAAATTTACTAATTTTTAGTGACATATCGAGCATTACACACCATATTATGTATATGTTCTGCCAATATCCTGTTAATTTCAGGGCAAGGCTGAGAGAAAAAACGGGCCGCATCCACTTCCGTATGATGCGGCCCGCATTGTCAATGACATGACGGATTGGTCAGAACTTGTAACCCATAGAAAGGGCAAGAGACGAGTTGTCGAACTTCAGTCTGGATTTCACCGCTGACGAGGGATTCGCGATGTCGGGGCTGAACGGGAAATATTCCGATGTCATATGCTTGTAGACATACGCGAAATCGACATAGAATCCCTTGAATCTATATCCTATGCCACATGTAATATAATTGGTGCTGTTGTCAAGACTGTAATTGGTCATGACTCCGGTACCCGGCACTTCCACATCTCCATTCATAGCTTTTGTCGTGACCGGAGATGATGAATAACTGTAACCCGCACGGATGCTGAAACTCGGTATCACCCTGTATTCGGCGCCGATCCGCATTGTATGGGTATCTCTGTATACCTCTCTGATATATGAGTTGGCATAGTCGTTGGCATTGACATAGTCAGCGCGACCAGATGATCGTGTCGCAGGTTTGCCATACCATCCGCCCCAGTCAGACCAGGGATCATCCCACCCGTACCACGGGTCGTAGTAGCCATACGTATCCGCGTCTGAATATCTCATGGATCCGTAGCCGTTCCACTCATAATCAGCCGAAACTATCAGATTGTTTCCGATAACACCGGCAGCACTTGCGATTATCTTCCACGGAGTCTTGAAGTTGAAACTGTTTCCAACAGGATAGCCGTCGTTGGCCCATGTCTGGTTATAGTCAGTCTTGAACGGATAGTTGAACGAAACATGTGTGTCATAGTATGTCTCGTTGAGATTGAAATATGTCGGCGTGTGGAACGCGAGTCCAAGACGCAACTCCTGAATCGGCTTAACGATGACACCGAGTTTGAAATTGAAGCCTGTGCCGTTAAGTTTGTAATTGTCATGAAGCGCCCAGTCTGACGAATAACGTCCGACCTGCTCAGTGCCGGGATTATAGACATATGCATTGTCAAGAGACTCCCCCCAAACGGACTGGATGCGATAGTCTACAGACGTTATATCGAAATCCATGCCCCAATATACGACATTGTTGATGTTGCCGCCGATCGCGATGTTATACTCGTCGAGTGAACCTTTTTCCTGAACATCGAAAGCTCCGCTTCCTGTCGTGCCTTCGCCGAACTGGCCGTACCAGCGGGGATTGTCGGGATCTCCTTCAGGGTTCGTCAGCATGGCGTCATAGCCAAGTATGGCGAGCCATGGGACATTTCGTGAACCTGCCGGAGGGTTATATGGATCATAGCTGTCTGTCGACATGACATCAGCTTCTGTCAGACCGTTGGCATTGCTCAGGCCGGCGATGTAATTGCTGAGGGAAGTCTGGATCTGAGGTATTCCTCCTTTGAACTTCCTGTTGAACGAAGCTCCTTTGTTGTATGTGAAACCGAAATTCAGATTCGGCATGACGCTTCCAGGCAATCTCATGGTGAAGACAGCACCGATATTGTTTAAATTGAATTTTGTCAGACTCGAATTCCGTGTGAATCCGAATGATTCTGACTGAGAGCTGCCGGCGTCAACACCAAAAGTCACACCTACTTCATTGCTTCTGTATATGCCGATACCACCCGGATTCTGCGAGATGGCAGACAGGTCTCCGCCAAGCGCGCCGAAAGCTCCACCCATTGACATAAACCTCGCAGTGCCTCGCAGATCCTGCTGCGAGATGGTGTACGCTCCTGTCACACTCTGGGCGTATAGAACAGAAGGGACAGCCAACAGAGAGGCGATTGCGGATAGTTTTTTCATTATTTAAATTGTATTTAGCATTATTAATGCTAACAAATCAATCCGACGAAGTTGTTTAAACTAATTTGATTTGTGAAATTTTTTAAGGAAAATAACGATAAAAGCGAGGAAATTCCAACCTTTC
>VSPN01000030.1 GCA_009775355.1 Muribaculaceae bacterium | reverse complement strand
AGAATTTCCCTACATCTATCATCGTTGACGCAACGCCATCGCTGCTTATCGCCTAAAATTTTGATGCGGTTGCCCTGGACCATTGAAGAAGGGAGTTTCAGATAAAAATGCGTTGCTCGCCTTGACCGTTATCCGGTGAATGCCATTCACTGCGTCATAATGGTGCAAAACACAGAAATACCGCGTTAAGGTGAGTTTTAGAATGGAAACTGAGTTAATAAATCTTTCAAGAGTTAAATTATGTTTATAAACTCCGAAAATTGCGACCCAAACCGGGTCAAGGGTTCGTTTCCACGTTCAAAACCCCACTTTGGTGATTCATGTACATTCGTAAGTCGCTTTGTTACAATTCACTCACCGCACTCTTTATGAGCTGGTGAATGATTTCATTCACTGTGGCGACCATTCACCAATCATTCACTCCTGACCGTGCTATTCTGCATTATTCTGCTGTTTAGGCAAAAAGAAAAAACGCTGAAAATCAAGTGATTTCAGCGTTTTGCGGCGTTTTGCCATTTTTGATTGTGACCCCGGTGGGACAACTCTAATGCAAAACAAATACAACGAAAACACAACTAATGTAACACATAATCAGATATTTGCAAAATTATATTAAATTTGTTGGTGGTGCAAATTTCATCTATTTTGCATTTTTGTGGTGCAAAATTTGGAAAGTTGCACCACCGATATTAACTTTGCACCAAGAACAAATAATTTCACCAATGGCAAGGATTCAAATCATAAACAGAACCAAGAAAACGGAAGGGAAGATAACTCTTCGTTTTCGGTTAAGGGATGGGAGAGAGATAGACCTCTATCACAAGAGCGAGATTGAAGCAGATCTCTCCGACTTATCCAAGTTTGAAGCTGATGGCACACCAAAGAAGAGAGCCAACTTCAACCGCAAACTTCATGCTACTATCAAGGAAAGAATCTCTTTGATGCAATCCGTCTATGATGAAGCAGTCAAGGAAGGGAAAACTCTCACTAATGAACTCTTTGAATCTGATATAGACCTCCACCTCCACCCGGAAAAGTATCAGCATGAGGAAGCAAACCTCTCAAAACTCCTTCTCTTGAACCGATTCAAGAAGTATATTGAGGATGGGTTATTTTCCGAGACCCGGAAAAGAGCCTATTGGGTCACATACCGAATAATGGAAAGATTTCTCATTATCTCCATGCAAGAGGAGATCAAGATTGATGAGGTTACTCCGGATTTCATTATGAACTTCCGCGAGTTTATTATCAATGAATGGGAGTTTGTCAAGAAAAAGAAATGGGCATATCTCTATGCTGATGTTACCAAGCAGAATATTCCGGATGCTCCGAGAGTGCAAAACACCGTGGCAACGAAGTTAAAGCATTTTCAAGCGTTTATGAGGATGCTTGAAGATACTGATGAAATAGTCAAGTCTCCATATCGGAGAATGGGAAGAGAGAACCGCTTGGCAGCTCTCCGGGAGCAATATGCAGACCCGATAAATCTAACCGTGGAAGAGGTAAGGAAAGTTATCAATACTGATGTTCCGGAATCCCTTCAAGGAACAAAGGATGCCTTCTTAATCCAATGTGCATTAGGATGCCGTATCAGTGATTTCAAGGTTATGGGAATGGACAGTGTGGCGGTATCGAAAGAAGGCGTTCCGTTCGTTCACTATCTCCCACAAAAGACAATGCACACCAATAACAAGCGAGAAGAGATTAAGACTCCCCTTCTTCGGTTTGCATTCGATATTATCAAGAGGACAGATTTCAATCTTCCTATCCTTAAATATGTTTCCGGAAAATCCGGATTCAACAAGAAGATCAAAGACCTCCTTAAATTTTGCAGCATTGATAGAGAAGTGGGAATCTTCAACGAAGAGAAGAAAGTAATGGAGTATCTTCCTCTATGGTCTCAAGGATGCACCAAGTTATGCCGTAAATCATTCGTGGATATTACCACCAAAGTACAAGTTAACCGATATGCGGCAGGACTTCATAAGGCTGGCTCTGATGCGGTGAATCATTATAGTAAACTCCAATTATCAGACCTCAACATTCTGATGTGTGAAGCCTTCGGAGAGAAGCCTTATAAGGTAAATAAGAATCTTGAAATAGTGGAGGGTTGAATCATGGATAAAGCGTCAATATTAAGAACCCTTCGGGAATTGAATAATTTCTATAAATGGATAGATCCGGACTTCAAGGCTCTATCTGATAACCTCAACTCATTCCGAGAGTTAAAGGAAGAGTCTGAGGAAATTCCTTATCCTCCATTCCTTCCTCCATATCCACCAAATCAAGACAATGCCACTTCGCTAATAGAGCATATTATCAATAATGATGATATGGCTTCATTCAAAGCATTGAATGAGATTTATTCCAATATAGGTGCAATAAAGAAATATCGGAATGACCTCATGGCATATTTGATTATTTGTAATGCGGAAGGATTGAAGGAAGGAGAGGAAAGAGTCTTTATTAATTTTCTTACTTCTTTAATCAGAGATTTAGGATTGCTTGATGATTGGCTTCGATCAAGAGAACCGGAGGAAGAAAAGTGTTCATTCGATAGTTTTATTCTTATTGCCAAGAAGGAACGCCTAATCAAGAAACTTCATCTATTAATAGACAATTCCACCGGACGCAAATCAGTTTTGCCGATCAAGGTTGCATTGGGCATGAAATTGATGGATAAGCCAACATATAAGGATTTCATTGCAGAATTTGGTAAGAAAATATCGGAATCTGAATATTCAAAAGCCTTCAATGACCCAAAGTTTTCTGATGAAGAAATAAGAAATATGGAATTGAAGTTATCCGGATTCAAACAATAAAGAAGGAAGAGCGAAAGCGGCTAACTTTCGTTGCGAGGCGTAACTCATTGAAGAGTTGCGCCTTATTTTATATTCAACGAAAGAAAATCAGACTTTCCTCCACTTTCCTTTTCTTTCGTTGCAGTCATTTTGCACCGATATTATCTTTGCAACCGTCAACGATGAGGAGTCACACCGATATTTCAGAGACCCCGCACCGGAAAGAGAGCCTTACAATGTGACATAAGGCTTTTGGGATGCCGGTAATTATAAATTTATATATCTATGACAGAATATATAAAAGCGTTATTGCAATCCGATGCCGCAACTCCGGTATCAATCACGCTGACGGCAAATGACCTTCAAGAGGTGATAAAACAGACGGTAGCGGAAACCGTGGCTTCATTGGATACGACAACGGAAGCAGAAACGGTATGGCTCACGCCCAAGCAAGTATCAGAACGGTTGAATAAAGACCGGGCAACATTGTGGAGGTGGAACAAGGAAGGGTATCTCTCCGGCGTGAAATTCGGCAACCGCGTGAGATATAAGTTATCAGATGTGGAACGTATCGAAGCGGCAGAGAAATGAAACGGAATCGGCATAATTACAAGGATTTCAAGGAACGCTTCACAAGAGAAGAGTTTGATTTGATGATGGAGATTCAGAATCTCATTATCAAGCGGAACAATATCCAAAAGAGATTACATAAGTTGATGGAGCGTCTAAAAATATTGGAAGAGCATGGATGAAATAAAATCGGGAGCAACCTCTTCTCACGAAGAAACCACTCCCAAAACAAATAATTTCAGTGGCAAAGTTACTAATAATTCCACTGATGTGCAAACGGCTCTCTCTGACTTGATGGAGATTGTCACCAATCCGACAGAACCCAAACCGGAACTATCGGGAATGTTGAAAATCAAATCTGCAAATGAATGGGCGAGAGAAGCAGCACTCAGACCAGACCCTAAGCCACTTTGGTTATCTCTATGGTATGAGGGCGAGGTATGTTGTTTGTTTGCGGATTCCAATTTGGGAAAATCTATATATGCCGTGGAGATTGCGAGCGAGATTGCCAAGACTCAAAAAGTGATATACTTCGATTTTGAGTTATCGGATAAGCAATTTCAACTCCGGTATTCTGACGATAATGGAAATCTCTATTCATTTTCTGATAACCTTCTCCGGTCTGAAATAGACCCGGACCTAATAGGTGATGGTAAGTTTGAGGATGAGGTAATTGCTGATATTGAAGGCGCGTCTATTCAGTATGATTGCAAGGTGCTGATTGTGGATAATATCACATATCTCAATTCAGTGACAGAAAAAGCCGATGCGGCAAGTATGCTTATGATGAGGTTGATGCAATTAAAGAAGAAGTATGATTTATCAATATTAGTATTGGCTCATACTCCGAAAAGACCCTTATCTTCTCCGATTACCCAAAATGATTTAGCCGGGAGCAAGAAACTATTCAACTTCTTTGATAGCGTCTTTGCAATCGGAAGGAGTGCAAAAGATGAAAATCTTCGATATATTAAGCAAGTGAAGGTAAGAGCCGGAGCGTTTGAGTATGGAGCGGAGAACGTGATTGTATCAGAGATTACAAAGGAAGGCTCATGGCTACACTTCCGGAATATTGGATATGCGACAGAGCGAGAGCATTTGAAGGAACAGACTGAAAAGGATATATCAAGTTTTGATGATAGGGTTAAGGAACTCCGGGCAGATGGTAAGTCAATAAGGGAAATTGCTGATTCTTTGGGAGTATCTAAATCAAAAATTGGCAATATCATAAAGAAGCTGAATCTCTGATTGTCCACATTGTCCACATTGTCCACATTTATGGACAGATGGACAAAATGGACAAAAAATAAAAGGCTTATGTATCAAACAAAACAAGATTATAAATATCAGCTTGATAAGTCAAGCAGGAAGCATATTTGCCCAAGATGCGGAAAGAAATCATTTGTTCTTTATCTTGACGAATATGGAACACCGCTTGATGAGGAAGTAGGGAAGTGTGACCGGAAGGACAATTGCAATTGGCACTATACGCCTAAGCAGTATTTTCAAGACCGGAAACCAATCAACACTTCAACCCTAAAACCTATTACTTCCCCAAGAATGACACGACCAAAACCGATACCTCCGGACTTCATACCACCGGAAATCCTACCTTCGACTATGAAGGGATATGAACATAATTCGCTGATGATATTCCTTCATTCCTTCTTTGATAGCCTCATTGGCTCTGATGAGGTGAACCGCGTGGCAATTGAGTATGGAGTTGGCACGTCTAACCAATTTGGCGGCTCTCCTATATTTTGGCAGATTGATGAGCATGGTAATATCCGGAGTGGCAAGATAATGGGATATGACTCCACCACCGGGAAGCGAGTCAAGCAGCCGAGACCTCAACTTGCATGGGTGCATTCGTTGATGAGGGAACAATATCCAGATTTCAGACTTCAACAATGTTTCTTTGGCTCTCATAGATTAATAAAGGCGGAGCAACGGATGAAAGCGTTGAACGAGGAAAGAAAGGCTCTCTCACTCAATGGAGAGGTAAAGCCGATTGTTGGTCTATTTGAATCAGAGAAAGCGGTTCTAATAGCGGCTATGGCTCTTGTATGGGGTAAGAGTGACAACCTTATTATTCCGGTATCATGCGGAGGTTGTGAAGGCTTCAATCCGACAGACGAGAAGAAGAGAGACCCTTTCGATGGCATAAGGCTCTTGAAGAATCGGAAAGTTGTTTTATTTCCGGATGAAGGCAAGTTTGGAGAATGGGAGCAGAAGGCAAAAGCGTTGAAAGGCTTCTCTTCGGAGGTATATATCTCAACCGTCATGGAAAGGAATCTCCACCCGGTAAAAGTAGAATGTGAGATTAATCCCGGTGATGCTCTTGATGATTTACTTCTCCGGTACTTTAAGGAAGGCAAGGATGTGGCTAACCTCATTCTTACTTCCTATGGATATAAGGATTCACACAAGATTGTATAATATCTAAAGTAGATTAAAATAGATATGGGAAAACCAAAAGGCTCTGAAAAGACCGGAGGACGGAAGAAGGGAACTCCCAACAAATCCACCTCCACAATTAGGGAATGGCTCACTAACCTAATCGGCAAGAACCAACGACAGATGGAGAATGACTTGAAGGCATTAGAGCCGAAAGAACGCTTACAGATGCTTGAAAAGCTGATGCCGTATGTTTTACCGAAACAAGCGTCAATGACCGCGACAGTAGATTATAACAAATTGAGTGATTCGCAACTTGACATGATAGTTGATGAACTCTCAAAAAATATTCAAGAAGATGAAGAATAAGGATATTGTGATTGACCGGGAAAAGAAACTCATGCTCTTGGCATGGCTTAAAGATGGCGTAATCAATGGAGAAAAGTTGAATCGCCTTCACTCTGAAAGTGGAGGGTATAGAGAGTTATCAATGGAGGAGGCAAGAGCCTTCCTAAGAGAGTTGGACGAAAGATACTAATAGAATAAAAGGCATGGTTTTTGAACTCACAAAAGAGGAAAAGAAGGCTTTGCTCCAAGCAATTGCCAAAGGAATCCTTAATTCTGATGATATTCCGCGAATATCGGGAACGCTGATTGAATCTCCCTATAAGGATAAGTCTGATGAGGAACTAAGCCTGGAGATCAAGGAACTCATGCGGAAACTAAACTAATCAGACGAGGTATGAAGATAGCGATTGACCGGAGCAAGAAACTGATTTTGCTCAAATGGCTGAAACAAGGCTATATCAATACTCTTGATATGCCGGAAACAATGGAAGGATTCAATTTCTTTCAAGAGTTGATGATTTCTATTGATGAAGAAGATGATTGAGTTAGAAAGTTTGAAGTGAAGCATTTATATTCCTTAAATGTATTTCTCCTTGAACTATAAATGAATAAAAAGTGTTATCTTTGTACTTGAAATCTCGCCAAAGATTATCAAAGACATAAGCTCTACCGAGTAGCGGTTAAGGTCTATACGGCTTTAACCTAATGACATACACCGTTATTCGGAGTGCTGTCTATCTTTGGCGAGATGGGTTAAAGCCGTTTTTCTATGATGAGGAGAGGTATTAAAAAGAGAAGCAAGCGCATTCATTCCGCAGAACTCCGGAGGTTAGACAACATAAACCGAAACCTCGACCGCATAGCCAACGCATTGGAAAGATTGCCCAACGCTATCATATCCGGCAATAATGACAATATAGAGGTCTTTGAAGGGGATATAAGCCTTAATGATAGAGCGGAGTTAGCCTTAAAGGATATTGACAATGAAGGGATTAAAGTGCTTGATTCTGATGAGGTGCAAATTCAGAATGACAATGGGAATAGTGCTCAACAAGCACAATCGGGTAGGAATGTAAGTCAATTGGATAATATTCCTGGCATTGCCTTAACCGGAGACAATGCGCCCGGATCTAAAATTATGATTCAGCAGAACTCCGGAGGGGAGAACCAACAAGGGGAAAGAAACCAACAAGAGGAAAGGGACATTGGAGAAATATCTGGTAATTCCACGGCTACTATTGGGGACTATAGTCAGATTTCCAAGGACAACGACCATATAGAGATGGAGAAGGGAATTGGTAAGAATGGCGGAATGGTAGATATGGAGATTTCATAAAGATAAAACGGAATCGCTTCGTGTTACGAGTGGAGGCGGTGACTTCTTAAATGGGGTTGCCGCCTCCTTTTTTTTGATAGATTTTTTGGGGTCTTTTTTTACCTTTGTGGTGCAACGGTGGTGCAAATGGAGTAAAAGAAAAACCTCAACTCTCTGATTTATAAAGAGTTGAGGTTTAATTGAAGTGACCCCGGTGGGGCTCGAACCCACGACCCAATGATTAAGAGTCATTTGCTCTACCAACTGAGCCACGGAGTCATTGCGTGCGGAGGCGTTGGTGTCCTTCCGTTTGCGAGTGCAAAGTTAATGCGATATTTTGAGTTTTCCAAATATTTCGGTGTTTTTTTTGACTTGAACGTGTATTTTTAGTGTTTTTAACGCTTTTTTAAGGTGTGTTCTTCACTATCTATCACTTTTTTACTATCTTTGGGAGTTGTTTAGACTCTTTGCCTTAATATTAATGAGTCTGGAGTCTGAATGGCCTGTTACAGAAGAATGTGCCTTATGCCATTCATGTCATAATGGGCAATTGCGTGAACATATTTATTAAAAACATAATGTCATGAACAGTAAAATTATGTATCTGGCTCTTGGTGCTGTCGTGCTCGGCATGACCGGCTGCTCTAAGAAGCTCGGCCAGTTCAAGAGTGATTATTTCTCTACCACTCCCACTCCGCTTGAGACAGTGGGCGAGATGGTACCCGGTACAGTAAAAGGCAATCTTCCTCCCAAATTCATGGTGAAGAACGCCAAGGTCACCGCAACTCCCGTGATCCAATGGTCAACCGGTTTCGGCACTACCGGCGAGGTTTCGGCTCAGCCTGTAATCTTCCAGGGTGAGGATGTGCGCGCCAACGGCCAGGTGGTGAACTATTCCAACGGGGGAATGGTGAGCATTCCTTTCTCACTCCAGTATCTTCCGGAAATGGCCAAGAGTGATCTTTTCCTTGATTTCTCGGTTGACCAGAACGGCAAGATCTACACTCTCCCCCGCGTGAAAGTAGGTGAAGGCGTAGTGGCCACCTCCACCCTTGCATCGGCCAAGACCGTGCGCCCGGCTGTGGCGAAAGACAACTTCCAGAAAGTCATAACCGAAAAATACAGTGCCGACATCCACTTCCTTATCAACCAGGCCAACATACGCACCAACCAGACAGACAAGGCTGATTACATCGACCTCAACAAGAAGCTGATGGAGGCCAACAACGCGGCCAATCAGGAGATAGCCGGCATAACCATCAACTCCTATGCCTCTCCCGAAGGTTCGCTTGAATTCAACACCGCACTTGCCGAAAAGCGCGAGACCAACACCACCAAGCTGATGGAAAGCCAGCTCAAGAAAGACAAGATCACCGAGTTTGGCGAGCTGACGGCATCATTCACTCCCGAAGACTGGGAAGGCTTCGAGAAACTCGTGGAGAAGAGCAACATCCAGGACAAGGATCTTATCATCAGCGTGCTTAAGCTCTATCCCGATCCCGTCGACCGCGAGCGTGAGATCCGCAACCTCTCTTCTGTTTTCAACGAACTTGCCGACCAGATACTTCCCCAGCTCCGATATTCACGCGTGATGGCAACCATCAACACTCTGGGCAAGAGCGACCAGGAACTTGTTGATCTCTTCAACAAGGATCCCAAGCAGCTGACAGAGGAGGAGATACTGTATATCGCCACCCTCACTGACGACAATAACAAGAAGATGGAGGTCTACAACACTGCGGCCGAACTCAACTCTAAAGACTACCGCACATTCAACAATCTCGGCATGACACAGTATATAGCCGGCGACTATGAGGGAGCACAGGCCAATTTCGAGCATGCTCACCGTCTGAACCCCACTGCCAAAGAACCAGAGATGAACCTCGGTCTGATCTCTATGCTCAACCATGACTACAAGAAGGCCAACGAGCAGTTCGGCGCGGCAGCAGGCGTTCCGGAGACAGCCGATGCAATGGGCGTGTACTACCTCGCGCAGGGTGACCTTCAGAAAGCTATCCGCACATTCGGCGACCAGAAGACCAACAATGCCGCTCTCGCTCAGATTCTCAACAAGAACTACACCGAGGCACGCGACATACTCGGCGCAATAAAGACTCCCGACGCAACTACATACTATCTGTCGGCAGTGCTTGGCGCACGCACCAACAATCAGAATATGGTGATCAACAACCTCCGTCAGGCAGTCAAGCTTGACAAGAACCTTCTGCAGCGCGCACAGAGTGACCTCGAGTTCGCAGGCTACAATCTCTCCATGCTTTGAATGAAGCAGTCTGTCAGATCTGACAGACAGCACCATAGGTCATCAAGGAGACTCCCTTTTCGGGGGTCTCCTTTTTATACCCCTGAATTTTAAGGAACGCGCTATTATGATTTTATACGCACTCGGGCATTACGGCGTTATAAGTATATGAAGAAGCTTTTTTTACTGGATGCATACGCGCTGATATTCAGAGCATATTACGCACTGATAAAGATGCCTCGCATCACACAGGCCGGATTCAACACATCGGCCATATTCGGATTTGTCAACACACTCGAGGAACTGCTGCGCAAGGAGGATCCCTCGCATGTGGCGGTATGTTTCGATCCTCCGGGACCTACATTCCGCAACGAGGCCTACGAAGGATACAAGGCCGAACGGTCAGAGACTCCAGAAGACATAAAGCTTTCCATACCTTTCATAAAGGAAATAATAAAGGCATACAGCATACCAGTGGTGGAGGTTGCCGGATATGAGGCCGACGACGTGATCGGCACACTGGCCCGCATGGCAGAAAATGAGGGTTTCACCACCTACATGATGACCCCAGACAAAGACTACGGACAGCTTGTGAGTCCCAATGTGCTGCAGTACAAGCCGGCCTACCGCGGCCAGGACTTCGAGATACGCGGAGAGGAGGAAGTCTGCACCCGCTACGGGCTTGAACGGCCCTCGCAGGTGATAGATCTGCTCGCCCTGATGGGTGACAAGATCGACAACATTCCCGGTTGCCCCGGAGTGGGGGAGAAGACGGCCGTTAAACTAATATCGGAGTTCGGATCTGTGGAAAACCTGATAGACAACACTGACCGGCTCAAGGGTGCGCTCAGAAAAAAAGTAGAGGATAACGCCGACCAGATAAAATTTTCCAAGTATCTTGCCACTATCTGCACCGATGTGCCTGTCAGTGTGGTTCCCGACGATCTTCTGCGCCGTCCTGCCGACCGCGACAAGCTTTTCGCAATATTCCGCGAACTTGAGTTCAAGACTCTCGCCGACCGCGTGGCCCGACGTCTCGACAGCGAGGCCGGTGCCGGAGAGAAAATCAACGCCAAATCGGACGCTCCGTCGCTTTTTGATGATGCGGATTTCAGTCAGGAAACCGGCAACACGGATGTCCCGGCTGCGCAGTCGGAAGTAAAGACTGACATGTCGGGAGCAGACTACAGGATAGCCGACAATCCAGACACTCTCGAGGAAATGAAGCGGATGCTCGCATCGTCCGGCCGTTGCGGCCTACACATTGTGACCGAAGGCGAAAACGACATGATGAGCATATGGACCGGAGCTGCAATAGCACCCGCAGAGGGTAAGGCCTTCTACATACCGGTCTCGTTCGAGGAGGGAACAGCAGCCGTCATCGACCTGATGGCACGCGGAGACGTAGAGAAAGTCACATCAAACGCCAAGCGCGACTATGTGACGGCAAGCCGCCGCCGCACCGACAACGCCGCCGCGCTCGTCAGCTTCTTCGACGTCTCGCTGGCACACTACGTGATACAGCCCGAGATGCGTCACGGCATCGACTCGCTCTCTTCACTCTATCTCGGATATGATGTCACACCAGCTCCCGCTTCATCACGCAAGAGTGCCGGTAAGAAACCGGAGAATGATGCGGTCGGAACCGGGAACGCCATGCAGGCTTGCGAGCTTGCAGACATCACCCTGCGTCTTGCCGCCCCGCTGCGCGAGGCTGTTGCCCGCAACGGAATGGAGACTCTGCTACGCGATGTGGAGATGCCGCTCGTGAGCGTTCTCGCCGACATGGAAATCACCGGAGTCAGAATCGACACCGCCGCACTCAAAGAGGCCGAGACCGACATGAACAGCCGCATAGCCGCGCTTGAGAAAGAGATACATGAACTCGCCGGCGAGGAATTCAATGTCGGCTCTCCAGCCAGAGTGGGCGAGATACTTTTCGACCGTCTCGGTCTGGATCCCAAGGCAAAGAAAACCAAGACCGGACAATACAGCACGAGCGAGGATGTGCTCGAAAAACTTGTGCCCGTCCACCCTATAGCTTCTAAAATAATAGAATACCGGGCTCTGAGAAAACTTGTCAGCACCTATGTTTCGGCCCTTCCCGCCGCCATCAATCCGGAGACTGGACGCGTGCACACCAACTACAACCAGACTGTCACCGCCACTGGGCGTCTCTCTTCGTCGGCCCCAAACCTTCAGAACATACCTGTCCGCGACGACGAGGGGCGCGAGATAAGACGCGCATTCATAGCCGATCCAGGCTGCGTGTTCCTTTCAGCCGACTATTCGCAGATCGAACTGCGGCTTCTGGCCGACTTCAGCCACGACGAGATAATGCTCGACGCCTTCCGTCACGGCAAGGACATACATGCCATAACGGCAGCAAGGATATACCACAAGAATCCCGAAGAAGTGACGGACAACGACCGCCGTCACGCCAAGACGGCCAATTTCGGAATCATATACGGAATCTCTGCCTTCGGTCTCTCAACGCGTCTCAACATTCCGCGCGCCGAAGCCAAGGAGATCATCGACAACTATTTTCTCACCTTCCCTACAATAAGGAAGTATATGTCAGACAGTGTAGAGAAGGCCCGCGAGACCGGATATGTGGAGACCCGCATGGGCCGGAAACGTATGCTTCCCGACATCAACAGCCGCAACCCCGTGGTGCGCGGATATGCGGAGCGCAATGCCATCAACGCGCCTATCCAGGGCACAGCCGCCGACATTATAAAGGTGGCGATGGTGCGCATACACAACGAGATGAAAGAACGCGGACTGCGCTCCAAGATGATCATGCAGGTACACGACGAACTCAACTTCAATGTAGCCGAAGATGAAACCGCCGTCATGCAGGAACTCGTGACACGCCAGATGGAAAGTGCCTGGCAGGGCGACGTGACCCTCACCGCCTCGTCGGGCGTGGCCACAAACTGGCTCGACGCCCATTGAGTCTGCCTGCGCCGCCCGCGCTATGCCTTCCGCCAGACTCAGCGGCCTCTGAGGGCGGTGTAAAGATGAAACATGGCTATGGCTGCGGAAGCAGCCACATTGAGCGAGTGCTTGGTTCCCTCCTGAGGGATCTCAAGCACCCGGTCGGCCATGTCGACGATGCGCTGGTCAACACCGTTCACCTCATTCCCGACCACGAGAACGATCTTCTCCTCTTCCGCAGCCGGCACGTAGTCGTGCAGCGGAACACTGTCGTGCGCCTGTTCCAGCACACATAGCGTCCAGCCCTCTCTCATGAGTCTCCGGGCTTCATCCACCGCGTCATCCACATGCCTCCATGACACAGACTCCTCGGCTCCGAGAGCAGTCTTCGCTATCTCCGGATGCGGAGGACGGCCAGAGATTCCGGCAAGTATGATCTCTTCGACCCGGAAGGCGTCAGATGTGCGGAAAAGAGAACCTATGTTATGCATGGAGCGTATGTTGTCGGCAAGCACGCGTAGAGGGAGCTTGCGCATGGCCCTGTAGTCTGCCACGCTGCAGCGCGTGAGCTCCACTATATTCTTTTTAAGAGGCACCGCTGTTATCTTGAAAGTTCGAGCATGCGTTCTATTGGCCGCAGGGCACGCCGGGCAATCTCCGCATCAACCAGTATTTCCGGCTGCTCGTCGCGCAGAGCGCGAGCCACCTTTTCGAGCGTATTGAGCTTCATATAGTCGCACTCGTTGCACTGACACTCCGAGTCTTCGGCCGGAGCCGCGAGAAAAGTCTTCTCCGGACATGCGCGGCGCATCTCGAAGAGTATGCCGCTTTCAGTCACAACTATGTATTCCGAAGCACTGTCAGTGCGCGCGAAATCAAGCAGCGCTGCTGTCGATCCCACCTTGTCGGCAATTAGCTGGAGCGGGCGGCGACATTCGGGATGCACAAGTATCTTGGCTCCCGGATGCTCCTCTTTCATCTGTTGAATCTTCTGAATCGAAAAACGGTCATGCACATGGCAGGCTCCGGGCCACAGAAGCATGTCGCGTCCGCACACGGAATTGATATATCCCCCCAGATTGCGGTCAGGACCGAATATGATCTTCTCGTCAGCGGGAAGCGACTCCACGATCTTGCGGGCGTTTCCTGATGTTACCACAATGTCGGTGTGGGCCTTCACGGCAGCCGAGGTGTTGACATAGCTTATCACCGTATGTCCGGGATGCTCCACGACAAACCTGGCGAACTCCTCGGGATCGCAACTGTCGGCCAAAGAGCATCCGGCCTCCATGTCGGGCACGAGCACCTTCTTGTCAGGACACAGGATCTTGGCCGTCTCACCCATGAAATGCACTCCGCACATCACTATTATATCGGCATCTGTCTCGGCCGCCTTTCGGGCCAGAGCGAGCGAGTCGCCGATGAAATCCGCTATTTCCTGAATCTCGTCACGCTGGTAGTAGTGGGCCATGATCAGAGCGTTCTTCTCCTTTTTCAACCGTGCGATCTCTTCGCGGAGCGCAGAATCCTGAGGCTTCATTATATCTTTATTATAAAATTGAATAAATTAAAAATTAAATAAAAAACAATCAACAACAATAAACGCTGTTGATAACCCGCAATAACTTTTCCAATGAAAATTTGGAATTGTGAGTTATTGAATTCACGGGCATGGTTATCTACAGGATGCAGGAAATGCCTGTATTGAGAATCAGACGGATGCGGAGATTGTCTACATCCTGTAGATAACTGCAAAGTTAATAAATTCCCAGAAGATAGCTGTAGAAAACTGTAGAAAAACAGTCCCCCTGCTGTCGAAAACAAGTATAAAAACCTTTCAAACGAAAGCTTCGTAAAGATTTGGATTATTGAAAACAGCTTTCTATAAGCAGGTTGAGCAGAATTCAAAGCGATCAGCCGATAAGTTATCTATGAGTTTTCTTCATGGTTTTCTACAGGAAAAACGGGGTTTATCTACAACTTATCGACAGATTTCGTAAGAGTATGGAGCTGTTTTCAGCGGTCAGGCGGTGAAAAGCAAGGCAGAACGGACAGAGGGTGTATCATGAATAGGGGATTTGAAAAGTGAGCAAAAAGAAAGGCCGTCCGGTGAGGGGCGGCCTGATCTCTTTTGTAGCGAAGTTTCACTTCGTCGTGGCGTAAACCTGGGCACAATTCTCAAAATATGCCAGAACCACTTTTTTGATAAGGTGTTTCATATTCAAAATAATGTTGTTCAAATTTACCGGAAACGCCGCTCCTTGCACGGCAGTTTGAATTGTGGAATCTTCCGGTCTGTCCGTTACGGACATGGTTAAACTTAGAACTAACTTCACATAACTAAACGCGGAAGAGCGGAAAAAGTTGTAAAAAATTGTAAAAATTATGTTATACAACATAATTTTAAAGCATAAAATCTATTTTAAGTAAGAGTTCTAATTTGATTTATACAAAATGCGAGCTTGTTTTTTAGTCGGTTCCGGTGCGGAACGAAGGAGAATATAGATATATTCGACCGGGCGACAAGCCGGAAGCGGTAAAAAGAAGCCACAGATTACATGAAACACATTTAAGCACTTACTATCGTTTAAATTTGAACACTTACTTAGAGCTTGTTTAATAATAAATGTTGCCGTCAGGGTCGCATGGCTTGCGACGATTTTTGGCATGTGACGATGGAGTGTACTTTATGTACACGACTGAGGAACAGGTCAAAAAGCGTCCAGGATATGCGGGACCGGAGGTAACTATGCAGGTCATTTAGTTTGCTGCCTTGATCTATTGAGGTGTCATAACCAGATGTATTATAGAGCAAAGACAAAAAAATAGTTGAGGGAAGCTAATCTCTTCGATCGGCTTCCCTCGTAATTAAAATTAGGTTGAATCAAATCGTCATATTCCCGTAGAATAAAACAATCTTTTTGAATCCATCATGACTATTTCTGTCATATCCGCATTATTATTAACTCATTTTGTCTAAATTACTAATCAATCCAATTCAAATTGTTTTTGTCCACAATTCAATCAACAACAACATAATTATTATTACTGACAAAAATCCATATCTTCAGTCAACGCGAACTTTAATGATATTATATGGCATTATAAAATATCATTAAATCAAGTTGCGTTTCCGCGACAGACTTTAAATTTAAAATCAAATTTTCCATCTTTGATTTCTTTACACTTGCAAAAGTAAATCAAATTTTCCAAATATAAAACTTTTTGTTAAAAAAATTTTTCAAAAAAATTTAGGTCGAGCATAAATATAATAGTAAAACTTGCGTGAAATTAGTATATTACTTTTTTCGTATAGTAAGTGAAAAGACAGGGGATTATACAAAAGAAACTCCCTTTCCTTGCTTTTTTCCGGAAAGGGAGCCTGCATACAGTTGTTTGATACCTTATATCTTGGCAGAGTGAATTTATACTTGTCTAAATGGAATCGGAGACCGGATCGTCGGTTATTTCGTCATCGGGGACAAGCGTGGGGTCGAAACTTTCTTCAGATGTGACAAGGTCAGGCTCTGTCATGTCGCCGAGAGTGTCGGGAGTTTGCTCCTTTAGCTCCGGAGTCTCGTCCTGATAAGTGAAAATGGGTTCCTCTTTTATATATTGCTCCTCTATGACGGTGGTGTCGGGATCATCGGTCATGCCGGCATTGGGGTCGAGAACACCCGAATTAAGAGTGGTGGTCATCATCAGGAGGCCGAGCAGAAAGAAGAGCAGACAGCTTATGCCGAGCAGCGTGTCGACTCCGAGCATTCTGGGACGTAGCGGTTTTTCGGGTGCGCCGTTGGCTGTTCTTGCCACGAGGGCTATGATCGGAAGCAGCGAGAATGCGCCCCATGCTATTGCAACGACGGCAAGGGCGGTGAAGCCGGTCTCTGGTCCGAGTAGTCCGACCTGTCCCATCATAATGCCTGTGATTCCGAGAGAGACAATTATCCATGCCAGAATCGACCTCAGGCATGAAGCCGCCGATTCGGGCGACCTGAAATCGGCGTAGTGGTGGAAGAACGGCCTGATGAAGTATGTTTCGAAAAAGCCGTCATATACATGTTTCGGATTATATATCTCTTTGAGTTTCATGGGTGCAAAGATAAATAATTTTTGAGAAATATGGTGAATATGGCCCTTAAAAATACATAATGCACCGTATAAGAGCAGTTGAACCGCAGGGTCTCAGGTCTGGTTATAGTGTTAAAACAAGGTTATGGACTGGAAAAAGATGGCCGCCCGTGCGGTCAAGGTGCTCGATTATGCTGTTCCGGTTGCGATATCGGCCGGGCTTGTGATATGGCTGTTCCACAAGGTGCGTTTCAGCGACATCATCAGCGTGGCCCGCGGGGAGTGTGATTTCGTGTGGGTGGCTGTCATGATGGTCATCACCACACTCTCGCACATGGTGCGTGGAGTAAGGTGGGGCATACAGCTGCGCGCTGCGGGAGTTCCGCGAATGACCGTCACGAAAGAGAGTGTGTCGATCTTCGGGGCATATGCGCTCAACCTTGTTTTTCCCCGGCTCGGCGAGGTGTGGCGTTGCGTCTATATAAGCCGCACGGAGAAGGTTCCTCTTTCGACAGTGGTCGGCACTGATTTGGGCGACCGCGGTTCGGACGCCGTTGTTGTGGTGGCTCTTACGCTGCTTGCTCTCGTCGTGTCGCATACGGCACTGATGTCGTTTGTGCGTCATTATCAGGTGGGCCGCGACATCGTTCATTTGGCCGGCGATATGTTTCTGTGGATAGGGATAGCGGTGTTGGCCGGAGCGTTCTGGTATGTGTGCCGTTACCTGCGGCGTTACCGCTTGATTGACCGCATGGATGCGGGTCTCGGCAAGATGTGGCAGGGGTTCAAGGTGCTTTTCACTATGAAAGGGCGCGGCATGTATGTGGTGCTGACGCTGGGTATATGGCTCTGTTACTATATGGAGACCTACGTGATGTTTCAGGCGTTTCCATTCACACGGGCTCTCGTGGATGAGTCGGGCAGCGCGTGGGGGCTGATTCCTGGTCTTGTGGTCTTCGTGTTCGGGTCATTTTCGATGGCGATACCGAGCAACGGCGGACTGGGTCCATGGAATCTTGCCGTGATGTTCGCGCTGTCACTCTACGGTATCGGTCGCACCGAGGGGGCGGCCTTCGCCATGGTGATGTGGAGTTTTCAGGCTGCGTGGCTTGTAGTGCTCGGACTCTTCTCGGCCGGTTACGTGCTCTTCGGGGAGAGGCGCGGTTCGCGGCCTACCGCAGCCGGAGCCTGACTCCCGGCTTGTCTTTGGCATCGGGATTCAGCCGGCGCACAGCTGCCACGGTCATGCCGAAACGCTGCGCGACGGAGTGTATCGACTCCCCCTCGCCGATAGTGGCCGAGTCCTGGCCTTCGGGAGCAGTATCTAATTTGGGTTCGAGATACACCTCTTCCCACTCCTTTATTGCACCGTCGTGGCGGGAGTCATTGTATTCGAGAAGTTTCTTTCTGTCGATCCCGAACTCGCGGGCTATGGCGGCATAGTCGTCGCCCGGAAGTGCGATTACGTAGTGGAGTCCGCGGCTGCGGCACACCTTGTGGGTCGAGAGCAGTGACGACCGGATGAAATCGGCGTTTTCTTCGGCGAGTCTTCCGGCTTCGGTGTCGAAAAGATAGAGTGCGTATCGCTCTATTATCGTCGTAAGGCGCGAGGCGTAGTTAGGGTCGGTGGCATATCCGCATTTTCGCAGGGTGACAGCCCAGGCCTGATAGTCTGTAGGATCAAGCTCGAACAGAGGCGCGTAGCGCTTGCGGAGCAGAAACCGCGAGTGGTCGTCGAAAGAATCTGCGGCCGAACTGTACGCGCGGAAGCATTCGTCGGGCGCGTCGTCAGAGCGGAGCAGGGTGTCTCCGCTCCAGCCCGAGTGGCATTTTATGCCGAAATGGTTGTTGCCTCGCGTGGCGAGGGTGGAGCGTCCGGCGGCAGATTCGAGAAGTCCCTGCGCCAGGGTGATCGATGCCGGTATGCCGTGTGCGAGCTGCTGCTCGACGGCCATCGGCGCGTAGCGGTCGATATAGTCCTGATAGGCGTCGGCCAGCATGGAGAGTGGGAGAAAAGATATGGAAAGTATGAGTGTGAATAAACGCATGACAGGGAGACGGGTCTAAAAATGCAGGATAGTGCAAGCGCGTCCGGGGCCGGTTGTGCCCGGACGCTCCGGACGGTTTTCCTATTCAAAGTTAGGCAAAATTTTTAAAAGGGAATGCAATGGAGATAAAAAAACTTGAGACCGACATAAAAGTATACGCATACGACGAACTTCAGGAAGAAGACCGGGAGCTTGTGGATGCCGCCCGCGAGATGACCAGCACGAGCTATGCCCCCTATTCGAAGTTTCATGTCGGTGCGGCCATCCGCATGGAAGACGGCACGATAGTTCTCGGCTCGAATCAGGAGAATGCGGCCTATCCGTCGGGCACATGCGCCGAACGCACGGCCTGCTATCAGGCGTCGGCCCTTTATCCTGGTATGCCGATGAGGAAGATCGCCGTGGCGGCCTGGACGGACGGGGATTTTCAGGACAATCCGATAAGTCCGTGCGGAGCGTGCCGTCAGGCGCTTGCCGAATATGAGGCGCGGTACGGCCGGATGGAGGTGCTTCTTTATGGCCGCAGGTGCGTCTATGTGCTTCCGTCGGTTTCGTCGCTTCTTCCGCTGACGTTCACTGAATTCTAAACCGTCAGATCAGGGGTGCCGCAACCTATCGTGCAGCGCGACGTTATATATATAGATGTGTCATTAATTCATATTGCTATGAAAGGAAAACTACTCGGAATAACCGGCGTGGCCGTCACGGCGCTGGTGTCGCTGGTGACTCTGACGGGATGTATCGTATCAGACGACGACTGGTGGGGAGCTCCCCCTTACGGTTACAACTACAACGATCCGCGTCTTGCGGGCTATTGGGCACTGGTGCAATATAACAGCGACCCGGTCTCTGCGGCCGACGCCAACTACATGTATTTCTCGGGCGACGGCTACGGATATTACTATTATCTCGACAACGGATACCGTGAGCGCGAGCAACTGCGCTACTGGAGCCAGCAGTCAAACAGCGGCGCGTCGAACTGTCAGATCAACATACAGTATCAGTACAGCAGTCCGCTCACGACGAGCTACTGGTTCACCCATGGCAACAACACGCTCTGGATGCAGTGGCAGACGGCGGGCGGCCGCGTGCAGACCTATGTCTACGACCGCATCGACCGCGCTCCCTGGTGACGGGGCCGGACCGTATGAAAGCAAGACGCCACATGAAATCAGAGTTTCATGTGGCGTTCCTTTTTGTCGTCGAATATCTCGTCGATCACGAGAAAAATGCCCGATTCCTCGACATAGCCGAATTCGCGGTTGACAGCCGTGCCGAACATTCTCATTGTCGGCGACAGGGCCATGTAGGCGTTGACCAGCGGAGGGATCTTGCGGCCGTGATCGCGTATGAAATGGTTTAGAATCCGGTAGTCTTCCTTATAGTCGGCTCCGGTATAGCGCGACTGTATCTCGGGTGACAGAGCCCGTGTCGGGAGCTGCTCGATCGGAGTGACGAGGCGGTCGGGATCTGGGAAGTGGCGGTGCATGAAGCCGAGTATCATGTCGCGGCATTCGGCGCCGTATTCCGGATACATTGTCACCTTGCCGAACAGATATCTGATCTGCGGATATTTCACCACGAGCGCACCGAGGCCGTCCCAAAGGTTGTCGAGAGCATAGATCGAATTCGGGCGCGAGCCGGTGTTCTGATAGTTGAGCACGACAAACGAGCGTCCGAGTTCGATGGTGTGGGGCAGATAGTCTCGCAGGAATTCAGGCGAGAATCGGAACATGTGGGATGTGGCGATATTGGGCACACCATCTTTGAACGATATGTCTTCTCCGAGTATGAAACGGTAGCCTCCGATGATCTCGCGGGTGGCCGGATTCCAGACGATCATCTGGCGGCAAGGCACCGGCTTCATGGTGTCGAACTCGTCTATGTCGCATTCGAGGCCCGTGCCGCCGCCCGCGTCGCGGAAAGCGATCTCGCGGAGGCGTCCGATCTCGCGCATCGTGTTGGGTGCGTTGAAGGCGTCGACAACGTATATCTCGTTGTCGCCCTTGTTAGAGCGGCGCAGCATCCGCTCCGGGGTCAGTTCCGCCTCTATCAGAGCGGGGTCGGTCTTGTCGATAACGGGTCTCATCACTGGTCGGGGTTGTGTCTGTCAGACGTTGAAACGGAAGTGTATCACGTCGCCGTCCTGCACGATATATTCTTTTCCCTCGACTCCCATCTTGCCGGCCTCCTTGACGGCGGCTTCGGATCCGAGAGTCACGTAGTCATCATATTTAATCACCTCGGCGCGGATAAATCCTTTCTCGAAGTCGGTGTGGATTATACCGGCTGCCTGCGGGGCCTTGGTGCCGCGGATGAAAGTCCATGCGCGCACCTCGTCGGCGCCTGCGGTGAAATATGTCTGGAGATCAAGCAGGGCGTATGCGGCGCGGATCAGGCGGTTGACACCGCTCTCCTCAAGCCCCATCTCCTCGAGAAACTCGCGTCGCTCTTCGTAGGTCTCGAGTTCGGCGATCTCGCTTTCGGTCTTTGCGGCGACCACAAGCACGCCGGCTCCCTCCTCGCGGATGGCCTCGCGGACAGCATCGACGTAGGCATTGCCGGTGGCGGCCGACGCGTCGTCGACGTTGCAGACATACATCACCGGCTTGTTGGTGAGCAGAAAGAGCTCGCGGGCGAATTTCTGTTCCTCTTTTCCTTCCACTTCCACGGTGCGTGCGGCCTTGCCCTGTTCGAGAGCCTCCTTGTATGCCTGAAGCACTCCGAGCTGCATTTTGGCGGTCTTGTCGGCGCCGGCCTTGGCAGCCTTCTCGGTCTTGGCCATACGCGCCTCTACGGTCTCGAGATCCTTGATCTGCAGCTCATAGTTGATCACCTCCATGTCGCGTACCGGATCGACGGTGGTGTCGACGTGGGTGATGTTGTCGTCGTCGAAGCATCGCAGCACGTGGAGTATGGCGTCAGTCTCGCGGATGTTGGCAAGAAACTTGTTTCCGAGTCCTTCTCCCTTGGAGGCGCCTTTCACGAGGCCGGCGATATCGACTATCTCCACCGTGGCGGGCACCACCGACTTCGGCTGGCACAGTTCGACGAGACGCGTCAGCCTGTCGTCGGGAACGGAGATGACGCCCACGTTGGGTTCGATCGTACAGAAGGGGAAGTTGGCCGATTGCGCCTTAGCGTTGCTCAGGCAGTTGAAAAGAGTCGATTTGCCTACGTTGGGAAGACCGACTATGCCGCATTTTAATGCCATATCTTGTCAGAGTTCTATATAGTTTCTGTTTTCGTGAGGAGATGCCGCGATATGATGACCGTGCGCCATCGCGGCGCGGACATCCCCTGTCAAACTGCAAAATTACAAAATTTTTTTCATAATTGCCAACAGACTCTCCGCGCTCCGCTGCCACGAATAGCGGGCGCGAATGGTGTCGGATATATTTTTCAGTTCGGCGTCAGATGGAGGTGCTGCGAGATTCCGCTCGATGAGCCTTTCGAGATTTCCCGGCTTCGACAGATCGGCGAGGTTTTGGCCTAAAAACGCGAAGTCGCGCATTGCGGTCGAGTCGTTGCATATGACCGGTATCCGGGCCGCTCCAGCCTCTATGGGAGGAATGCCGAATCCTTCCGCCATCGAGGGGTAGACGAAGAGAGATGCTGCGGCATACCACATCCGCAGTTCGTCGTGGGAGACCGCTACGAGGGTGTGGATGTGTCTTCTTGTCTCGCCCGGAATGCTCGCGAGATATCTCTCGAACTCCGCCACCGGAAGGGCGGCCCGGTTGATGAGCACGAGGTCGTAGCCTCGCTGCGCGAGATTCAGTCCGGTGTATGCCTGCAGCAGCGCAAGCTGGTTCTTGCGTGGCTCGACGCGGCTTACATTCAGAATGTAGGGTCGCACACCGCGACTCACGGCGAAAGATCTGGCTGTGTCGGCGTCGATATCGAAGAAATCGTCGGCCGCGGCGTTGGGTATGACCTCGATCGAGTCGGGAGAAATGCCGTAGTGGCTTGATATCCTGTCGCGCGAATATGAGGAGACGGTGGTCAGGATGTCGGCGCGGCGCGACGAGTGGCGGAATGCCAGATCGCGGGAGAGGCGGTAGGCCAACGGAAAGAATTGCGGGAAGTCTTTGAAAAGTATGTCGTGGAGCGTCACGATCGTCCGGCACTTCTGGACCGGAGGCGCGAAATACTGGAAGTGCGCGGCGTCGGCTCCGATGTGTCTGATTATGCGGGGAAACTCCGAGAATATGAGACGCGGGTGTGTGGTGGCCTTCAGAGAGATGAAGTCAGTGTTGGGAGCATCGCCGAAGATGGAGCGCAGCCGCGCGGTGTCGCGGGCTGCGAAGAAAAATTCAGCTTCAGGAGCGAGTGCGGGCAGTCGGGTATAGATGCCTTTTATATAGGTGTTTATGCCTTCTGTGCCCTGATGGTCGAAATAATGTGCGTCAATCAGTATCCTCACCTGTTTCTGAGTTCGTTGAACAATAGTCTCGGCAGAGACGTGACTATGTTGGAGCAGCGGCGGAGCTGCTTGCGGGGATCCTGCGCGATGCGGAACAGGAATTCCATGTGGGCGCGCACCATCCACTCCGGCGCGCGTCGTTCGGCGAGACCGCTGTAGAACTTGAATGCCGCTCCGACGGCTATCATCACACCGTGCGACAGGTGGGGTCGGAGCCGGTGCATGAAGTATTCCTGTTTCGGTGCGCCGAGAGCCACCCAGACGATGTCGGCGCCGTCCTGCTCGATCATGCGGGCTATGGCGGGGTAGTCGAAGTCTTCGACGGCGCGGAACGGCAGTTCGGCGAAAGTCATGCCGGCCACGTCGGGATTCATGGCGGTCAGGTTGGTCTTCAGGGCGTCGAGCACGGGTTGCTGTGTGCCGAGAAAGATCATGCGGTAGCGTCGCGATGAGACGATGTCACGGAAGATTTCGGATCCGCAGTACTGGCTGTATTTTTTGCCGTGTATGAGGCGTATGTAAAGCGGCACATACGACGAGTCGCAAATGGCGAACATGCCTGAGTTGACTACTTCAAGGTATTCGGGCACACGGTTGGCGGTGTCGAGTATCACGCCGTCGGCCACCGATATATAGTCAGAGCCCGGTCTGAGAAGCCGGTCTCCGATGGCCTTGTGCACGGCATCTCGGTCAAATTCGTATCTGATGTTGAAATAGGTCTGCATATGAATAATGTATAATTTCGGAGGCTTTGACGAAATGATAATATTGATTTCACTCCCCGTTACTCCAGGCTGTCAATGCCTTTCTCATTAACTCCGTAAAATTGCGATAATCCGTATAATATAGAACTTATTTCAGGAAGACTGGAGGCCATGAGTTTATAAGATAAGTTTGTTATAATGCATTAATCATTGATGCGATGTGGCTTACCTTATTATGATTTTGGTTGTGTGGTTGTTCTGGCGTCTAAGGTATATTCCCGGAATGGAGGGGGCAGATACGATCCTTCCCTGAATGTCGAAATATACGGCAGTCTGGTCTATACTATCAGATGTCGGTGAGTCAACTCCGGTTTCGATCCCGGCGGAGGTGAATATGGTTGCGGTCTCGGGCGAATGACTCTCGCCGTCAACGGTTTTGGCGCGGATGTAGATGTAATGACCCTGTTCGGAGGGGAAGTCAAGCGAGTAGGTTTCGTTGGCCGAAGCTACTTTGTTGGTCCAGGAGTCGGAATATTGCGGGGCAGAGCGGGAGGGTGCCGGTCCGGCGGTCGGTCCGGTTATCTCGCGGTAGAAATTATTGTCGACATCATATTCATGTACGATGAGGTGGAGATCGCCCGATTCCGATATGATCTCTATATGGTCGGGAGAACCGTTGGCGTCATTGACAGCCGATATGGTCGGGACGGGAGAAGGAGTGCGGTAGAATGTGAGAGAAGTGACCGCGAGCCAGCCTTCGTTCTTATAGTTGAGTGTAGTCTGGCAGTCGAATCCGATGCGGTAGAACATATTCGTCTTCGGTTCGGGAATGACGAGAGTATAATGTTGGGGTGCAGCATTGACATCCGGATTTTCGATCACTGTCACAGTAGATCCATTCATATCCGGAGTTTCTGACACTTCAAGTCGGATCGCATTAAGAGAATTATTATCGGTCCGTTTGGCTGAAATGGAGAGTTTTATGCTTGATATGGCGTCGGGTATCGGCGAGAGATTGCTGATCGCCGGAGTGTATTCCTGTTCCCATGGTGCGCCGCATCTTATCTCTGTCCAGTTTGTGCCTGTCGTTCCGAAGTATTCGGCCTTCCAGTTGGAACCTCCTATGTCTGACTTGGTCATCAACTCGGTTGAAATGTTTTTGTTAAACTCGAGACGGCTGTTTTCTTCAGGTTCAAACCACTCGGCTACGATGCCCGAAATTTTGAACGCTTCTATTTCGGCAGACTGATCAGTGTCAGCATTTGCCGGCGTCGGTAGAAGGCTGGCAGATATGAAGAGGCAGGCAAGTAGTAGAAGGTATTTCATACGTGAAGATGTTAGGTGAGACAAATCAAACAGATTCTGCAAGTCGGTTTGCTGAATCTGTTTGCAAAAGTACTATAAAAAAGCAGATAAGGCAATTTTTGTGTGGGTAAAATTGTTTTTTTGGGGGGAGAGGAGGGTAATTTGAGAGATTTCGGGTGAGAGGGAGTGGGAATTATGGGATGATTGGGATTTTTGAGAGGATTGGGAGGGTTTTGGGATGATCGGGTCAGGGGTTTGAGAGAGAGTCGAGGAGGGAGGCCCATTTTGAGGCGATTACCGAAGTGGAGTATTCGCGGCGCAGCTTGGCATTGGCGGCTTCGCCGAGTGAGCGGGCGAGCAGGGGATCGTTCCAGAGCGACCGGATCTCCTTTTCAAGCGAGTCTGCATCGCCGGGAGTGAAAAGGGAACCTATGCGGCTGTCACCTTTGCCAATTATCTCGGTGAAACCTCCGTGGTCAGGACCGATGGTTGCCTTGCGGTGTCTGGCGGCTTCGAGAATCGCCATAGGGAAGCCTTCATACCATCTGGAGGCCATGACCATGAACCGTGCGTTTCGATAAAAATCCTCAAGTTCTCTGCCCGACAGGTATCCGGCAATGATAACGTTTTCGGGCAGATTATCTACAAGATTATTGTCTGCCACAGCACCGGCGAGCCTGAACGGAATGTCAGGATTGCGTCTTGCCGCCTCAATAATGAGGTCAATTCCTTTTTCTTTAGAAATGCGGCCACAGAAAGCCACATAATTCCCATAGGATTTGTCTGCCTGTGCGTTGGCTTCCGGTTTGGAATTGTCAATATCCATCGGATTGGGGATCAGCACAAGACGCTCCGCCGGGAAACCTGCGGCGGCAAGCTTGACTCGCTGGAAATCGGTGATGCAGGCGAAGCGGTCGACGCAGTCGGCATAGTGGCGGCGGATTCGTGCCACGGCGTTTCGTGCCGCATAACCTACAGACTTCAGCAGAGAGTGCTCGCAGTTGTGCCGCACGCAGCCCCATTCGTGGCCTTTCTGCAGACAGAGTTCGCATGGGCCGCCGTCGCGCATGAACAGACCTGTAGGGCAGATCAGCCTGAAATTATGTATGGTCATCACGACCGGTACGCCGGCCTTGCGGCATTCTCTCAATGAAGCCGGTGAGATGAACGGATAGAGGTTGTGGACGTTGACCACATCGGGACGTTCGCGTTCAATAGCCTCGCGCATCGCCCTGACGCCGCCGGGGGAGTGGATTCCGGCCAGAAAACCACGCATTTTGCCTGTCGCCGAATCGCGCAGACCGGCAGTAGACATGCGCAACTGCGCCACTTCGTGTCCGAGACCGGAGAAAATGCCGGCCATCTTGTCAACCACAGCTTCCTCTCCGCTGTATTTGCCATACTCGTTGTGAACGAGAAGAATTTTCATGATGTGTGGATCAGTTGTCTTTTACCTGATAATCAATGATTCGTTTCAGTTCCTCACGAGGATCAGTTGATTTTATAAGATCCATAATAAGAGAGTTGTCAATAAAGACGATCTTGTTTCTGCCTTCGGAAGATCTAAGCGCTTCCAGATATGCTGTACGCTTGAAACTTGATGTCGTTATAAAGAATCCGAGTTCCGCGAGACCGTTGGTGGCCTGAAGCTTGCTTTTGAACAGAATGAAATCATTCTTGTCGATCGCTGCAAGATGATTCTTGCATTCGATAAGAATATACTTGCCGAATTTAGATAAAAAATGATCGTCGATATCGTTGCGTACAATGAGATCAACCTCATTTAGCGATTTGTCGCGTGTGCGCTTTACAATCTCAGTATATCCTATGCTCTGAAACAGCAGCGAGATGAAATCTTCGAATCTGGCACCTTTGATCTGGGCGTCATCCAGATCCTTAAGATCTGAATACATGTTTATCAGAGCAGTGCTTACAGATTGCGGATTGGCATCGAGCTTTTCGTAATAGGGCAATATGATTTTTTTCAATTCCTCGCCCCATATGTCATAATCAATATTCTTATCCGAGAATCCCAGCACATTGCCGTTTTGCAGCAGCGGAGTCAGATCGTCAAGATATTCAGGAATGAACTTTGAAACGAAAAGAATCTTGGCGTAAGGATTTATTTCAAGTATACGCTGTGCCAGCACTAGACCGTTGAAATCAAACGCATCCATGCGGATATCCAGGACCGCAAGATTATAGAATTTGTTTTCCACAAGATCGATTATATCTTCCCTGTCAGACGCATGTATTACCTTAGACATCGGAATGACCGATTCCAAAGTTTTAGCCAAAGCCAGAGCCTGAGGCTTTTCGTCATCAATCACAAGAATTCTTCTCGTTATCATCTATTGGAAAATTAATAATGAATATTGTGGAAAAACCATCACAATTACGTTTGATGCATAGATCTCCTCCGATTTCTTTACATACATTCTTTGCATGGTAAAGACCGATGCCGGAGCCTGATGTTGTTGTGAATCCGAATTTAAATATCTTGTCAAGATTCTCATCCGGTATTCCACACCCGGTGTCTTTGACAGCTATAACACAACTGTCATCAATTATGTTTGCATCTATTTCAATGCGTTTTAGAGACTTGTCTGAGACTTCATTGGCGTTGATGGCTTTTTTGGCGTTTATGATAAGGTTGTGCAGCAATTGCAGCAGAGTCTGGAAAGGCTGATGTATCAACCTCTTGTCATCCAGATCATAATTCGTTACAATAGAAATGTCATCGGCCGCAAGAGAAGAGCGCACAAAAACGTTGACAGCGGTCATCAGTCTTGACAGCGGAAATGGCTTGTCTGGGTCAGAATGTATTATTTCACCCAGATTGCCGAGAGTCAAGTCCAGATGTTTTACAGAAACCTTGAGAGATTCTGCGATTTCAGGAGCGATTTCATTTTCTATCAGCCGTATAATAGCGGAAATATTCTGAATGGCGTTACCGAGATCATGACGTGCGAAATTCGCGATATAGTCCATATGCGAATTGTTGTATTTAATGACGGTCTGGAGATGCCTTTGGAGAGACAAAATTCGTTCGCCCTGATCTTCAATCTTCTTAGCAAGCACAACAGGATTTATCCTGTGCGACGGCTGGTATTTGCGATGATTCTTGGCCATAGGGCATTAATGTCTTGTCTATTTGTGCAAATATAAGTTTTTATACTCAATATTGCAAGCAAAATTATAAAAATAGCGATTTGATGACAAATAATTCTATTTTTAAACAGATTGGATGATCTTGTCAGCTCTGAGTTAGAGTTCCCAAGATGAAATCTTCTTTATCGGTTTTGCCGGGATGCCGGCGACTATCTGGTTGGAGCCCTCGATTTTTCGGTTTACAAGAGAATTGCCTGCCACCACGCAGTTGTCGCCTATCCCGGCCTTTTTGAGAATCGATGTATTGGCTGCTATCCATACCTTGTTGCCGATGCTTATCGGAGCGGAGGGATTGACAAGTTTTCCGTCCTCGCCATAAATTCTGTGGGCGTCGCTGTCCATCACGAGAGAGTTCCAACTGAACTGCACATCATTGCCGATCTCTATGGAATTAGAGCATATTATGCTTGTTGTGCCGGATATTGCGAAGTTTCGTCCCACACTGAGTCTACCCCCTTTTTTTACGTGTATGATTGCACCCCGACCGATGTGCATGTCATTGCTGACATGCCAGATACCTCCTTTTTCCACACTTATCACTGTGTGAGATCCATAGCAATCCACCGCGTCGGCATTATGGAAACCGATATGAGTGGAGTTGAAACCGGCTGAATCAATGACGATACCGCCCCGATACAATTCTTTCACCCTGACATTGGGTGCGAGCCATACCGGCAGACGCAACGCCTGTCTAAAAGGGAGGTATCTGAGGTTGAACCATACAGTGCGTGGAAGAGACAGAATAATTGTAAATACTTTTCTTAGATTTCTCATGTTATGTCAGGTTGTCGGGATGAGATGCAATAGTATGTGAATTTTTGGAGGATGATTTTCTGTTATCTCGCGTGTCTCCGATGATTTTGCATGGATTGCCTATCACTATTGAATAATCAGGAATAATGCCTTTTATGACAGCTCCTGCACCCACGATGCAGTGTCGGCCTATGTGCGACCCCGGCAGAACAATAGCACCTGCTCCGATAAACGAGTTCATGCCTATAGAAACGGATTTATAGGCTCTTTCGTTATAAGATGCTGAGGGGGGGCAGTTTATGCGTTTAAGAAAGGACCAGTCATGTGTAAGTATTATTACTTTGGTAGAGATCACGGCACCTTCAGATATAGTCAGGCCTCCTGATCCGTCAAGATATGCATCGGCCTGTATATATTCCGGTTTCCCGTCGAATCGCACTCCCACAGTCTCATGAGCTTTCATTAAGACCTTCATATACAGGTTTATACTAAGACTGCGTGATATAAAGGCCAGAGTTTTAAGTAGATAAAAAATAAGTCGTTTCATCGGGGATGCTACATGTAGTTTCTTAGTGAGATAATCTTTTTTCTTAAAGATGCGGGCATAATCGCCAGAATCATGAAAGGAATCACTTTATAGTTAAGATGATTATATTTCAGAGCCGTCAGGCTTTCGTGAAAAGTTTCTCCGACTTCCCCGTAACGCAGTGCTACAGAAGCACGCATTTTATGCCAGAGAGATATGTATTGGCTTAGTCCCTCTGTATTGCCATGCATTTTAAGCAACTCCTTCAGTCCCTTGCCTACAGGATCATCGTTATCCTGATTTCTCGGCGGAAGATTTGAAAAATCATACCCTTCGCCCATGTTGTAATATGCAAGAGGCAATCTGGAATAGGCGATCTTGTATCTGCATGCGATTCTGGCCCAGGTGAGCAGATCTTCTCCCGATCTCACACCGACCGGAAACCCTCCGACACTGTCAAACACATCTTTGGTTGTCATAACGCAGCTTGACCATACCGGAGGGTTTGACTGTGAGGCTACTGTGAAATAATTGTCAAGTATTCCGTCAGGTCCGTCGAACGCTATTCCGTTGATTATGGTCGGCGATTGTCTGCCGTTACAGTCTACTTGTGTGTAGTTCCCTGCAAATACTTCGCATTGCGGGTATTTTTCAGTAAGGGCGGTCATAGTTTCGAGAAACTCCGGTTTCCATTCGTCATCTCCGTCGAGTAGGGCTATGTATTCTCCCCGTGCTTCGCGGATACCACGGTTGCGGGCGGCGGAAACGCCGGCGTTTTTCTGGGTTACAAGGCGAATGCGCGGATCATTGAGAGATTCGACAACGGCGGCTGATCTGTCGGTCGATCCGTCGTTGACGACCACGATCTCAAAATCTGTATAAGTCTGCGCGAATACTGAGCGCAGCGTGCGTTCGATCTGTTTCTCCTTGTTGTATAATGGAATGACTACGGAAATCATAGGTGTGGGTATTTTGTTGTCAGCGTTCCGGAGGTCAGTTGTTTAGGCTTGTTCTTGCTATTCATAATTCGACGGAATTAAAGGCAACTTACATCTTGTCAGACAGATGACGTCGGATTGCAGTGGTTATGTCTTCCTGAAGGATTTCGAATTCCAGCATTTCATCATCTTTCAGATTATCGGTAGAAAAACAGCCAAGACTGTTTCTGATCTTTTCTGCAAGATATCGGCATGCCGCAAGTTCATATCTCTGACTGCATTTTGTAAGATGCATCCGGGCTTGCTCCCATTCAGATTCTAATTTCAGAATGTCGGCCGACATTGCAGCGGCGTTTATTCTGTCGGCTATATCTGAAGTTTGCAGATCCGGTTCATAAGGGTCTTTTATTCCATATCCGATGAAATTGCAGAAAGAATCAGGTGAAAAGACTTTCCAGTGATCTATGCCGGAAGATCCGTTTTTCTGTCTGGAAACCCAGTTCAGAGCTTCCTGCTCTCTTGCGGGTTTGAATACCAGACATAAATAACTACCTGTAGGGTACTCTTCTCCGAAATCACTGAGAAGATCACAGGTATGTCTTTCTTTACCTGTCAGTTCCGTTTTACTGAGATTGCGGATATTTTCGTAATTCATCCGTAATTCCACAAGAATCAGTTTCGGCTGGAACATATGGTTGTTGTGCCGATAGCAAACTCCGGTCACAGCGTCGCAAGTCTTTTGGTTGCAGCCCGGTCTGGATCGTTCATAGGCATCCATATCGAGTGCCGGAATTTCGGTTTCTGCGAAATAACCTTTTCTGGGACTGTCTCGTTCCGACAATGCGCACAAGTCGCTTGCAAACCCACGTTTTGCAAGCGGATGATCTGATATTATGTCGGGATAATGCCGTAGCTGGCTTTCAGGAGCCATAATCCTTTATGCGTTCGAGTGCGATATTGAAAGACTGAAAAATCTCTTCGATATCCGATCCGAGATTTTTATAGGTGTAACGTAAGGACTCGGGATCTTTCTCTGCCTGATAGAACCGTGTGGCATCGAGAGTGCCATGGGCTGAAGAGATGGAGCGTATGGCGGCTATCATGTCAGGATTGTGGCTCGCAAGCAATACCTTGCAGCCGACTTCCCGGTTGAGGAGAACCAGAATGCGTGCGAACTCGACAATCCATTGCGGGTGCAGGTGAGCCTCCGGTTCATCAATGATAAGAATCGAGTTTTCTGTAAGGTAGCCGTTCTCGATAAGGCGCAGCATATAGGCGAAAGTCTTGAGGCCGGTGGCCGCTTCATAGACAGGAATGTCGAGATTGTCTTCTTTGCGGCGGTAACGGAGTTCGGGGCTTATTTCATCAGTATCCACAGTAATGTCTCCGCCGATGATTTTTCTGATACGCAGTGCAAGTTTGCGAGCACTCTCCGGCATGGGTCGACGGGAATTGGCAACTGCATATTTCAGTTTTTCCCAGATATTGTTGTCCCAGGAGAAAAAGTTTGATAACGCCATCGGTGTGTCTACATACACTGCGTTATGAAGTTCGAGCGGAGCAATAAATCTCTCTCTTGAGACAAGATCACGTCCGTTTTCGTTGAGTCCCATCTCTTCAGGAAGATTCCCTGTAAAGTCCATTTCCTCCTTTATGAAATCGAGGAGCATGGCAAGATTTCTCTCCTGTTTCGCTTGCTCTGATTTTTTTGACAGAGCGATTGCATCATTTATGGATTGATCGCAGAAATCAGCTATAAAATCACCATTGTCGGAGTGTTCTTGCCCCAATGATTTCTTCAGCCAGTCAACGTAAGAGTCGTTGTGCAGATGAAGCTCGAGGTCATCGGTCAGCAAAGGTCTGAAAAATTCGACTTTATTTTCGAATGCAGATAGAAGTGCTGAATAATCCGGAGAGAAGTCGGAGAAAAGAGACCCCATGCTTTCTTTCAACACTGATTCCGAAATAGGTTTTAAGCGCGGGGCTTTCCGAGAATTGTCGGAATCAAGGTTGCGGGCTATCCGCATCATGCGGTTGATCTGCTGATTCAGAGACTGGGTGAGTTTCTTGTCTACAAGAGAGTTGAATTCGTTGGAATAGTTGATCAGAGCGTACAGCCAGCGGGCGATCGTTGATTTGCCGCATCCGTTGCATCCGGCGATAACGGTAATACCGTCCAGATCAATCTTCGCGTGGGAGATTGCGTGGTAATTGTTCAGTGTGAAACGGTATTTATTCATGGCCGATTGAGTATATTGTTAAAACGTAGACCGTGCTCAATTGTTGTTGCTTCAGTTTTCCTCCTCTGAGCGTCGCAGTCCGAGCATCATACCGTAGAAACCGAAGGGCATCGAAAGGGTGGCCATCGAGTAGTTGACAACGTTGTCGGAATAGAATGTTGCGTAGACTCCTATAATGGAGGCTCCGGCCACTATGGCGCATAGCTGCAGCGGTGCGGAGCGCGCTCTCCAGTATGTGCGGAAGCAGTCGGCAAACACGAAGAAGATTATCGCTCCGTAAATGATGAGTCCGATCAGACCGTTGTCGCATTTCTGCTGCACGAAGTCGGAGTGGGGAACTGTCAGACCTCCGAATTCTTCGGGGTGGCTGTACATGTATGCCTGTACTGAGCCTGTGCCGCTCCCGACAGTCTCATGACCTTCATAGAATATTCTTTCAAGATCTTTCCACATGGTGGAGCGATAGTTTGTGTTCACATTGTCCTCACTGATCTTGCCTTCCCTGAAATCGGAAATAGTAACATTGTCATCAAAAAACATCTTTTGTCTGACGGAAGGAATCATGAATACGGCAGCAACACCCAGAACGAGCACTCCTGCGATGACAGGCAGAGACTTCATCCTGTATCTTATGAAGAAGAATGCCATTATCGCTACCAGCGAACCCATGATTGATGTTCTGAAAACCCAGTAAAGACATGGGATCATGTATATGAAAGTATAAATAAGATTTTCTTTTTTTCGGTTGGTGAAAAAGAACATTCCGAGTGAGAAAATCATGATTGATATGTAGTGGATTGCGCGTGCGGTTCCATACCAGAATACGTTGGGTATTACATGCCCTATATAAGGTATGAAAATTATCGCAATGGAGATGACACCCACGGTTCTTGCCAGAAGACTGGATTTAAAGAATACTTCCGGATCTCTTACAGTTGCTGATGCAAAGCAGCAAAGAAGGATGGGGTACAGGTATTTGAGGATAGTCCGCACTCCATAGGACGGCGAAGGTGAATATATAAGACCAATCGTGATCCAGATAAGGAAAGCGATGTATATTTTAAGTGGCGCGCTTATGACGGCCTGATTGGTACTAATCCTTAGTCCGATAATGCAGAATATCTCGAGAACGAGCAGACGCAGGGCCATTAGGTCGAGTCCGACATCAAGAGACAGGGCGATGCTGCCTGTGGCGAAAGTCAGACACCAGAACAGTTCTGTACCTGAGTAATGGAAAGATTCATCCTTGCATAGGACGCCTTTTACAATCTTGCCGTCCGACTTGAGGAATCTGTAGCCGTATATGGCAAGAATCAGGGCATATAAAATATTCAGATATTGCATTCGATATTACTTCTTGGGTTCGAAAAGATATGAGGGCGTGGCTATCAGCATTAAGTCGTCGGCCATTTTAGTCGATAAAATTGAGCATATTGCGGAAATCGACCATGACATTATTATGATGCGGTCGAAATAGTTGTCGCGTATAAGCCCTGATTCATCCTGAATTGTCGATCCGTTGCGGATTTTGCCTTCTGCGAGTTCCTAATGTGTGGCATCTCTTGTTGGTATTTGGATGCAAAGATAATAAAATCGGTGCGTAACTTCGGCAAACGCCGATATTTATTTTAAGACCGCTGAGCTTCTGTTGTGGCCTCACGCGGAGTTTCGCTGAGGCGCGGAGGTTTTGCTTCTGTGGTGCTGTCAGAACTTTGCGGCTCTGCGTATCTCTGCGAGAGATTTTTTTGCCTCACGCGGAGTGCGCGGAGATCGCGGAGGTATGCTTTGTGTTGTTATCAGAACTCTGCGTCTCTGCGTCTCTCTGCGAGAGCTTTTTTTGCCTCACGCGGAGTGCGCGGAGATCGCGGAGGTATGCTTTGTGTTG
>VSPN01000003.1 GCA_009775355.1 Muribaculaceae bacterium | reverse complement strand
CAGGGACTTTTGCAAATTTAATCACTTGAAAATTAGATGTTTAACAGCATAAATTTAAATTTTGTCATCTACTAAATAAGTTAATATAAATTCACTTAACTGACATGTAATTCAAAGAACCACATATCCTGAATAAGTGACATAAACTGTGCTAAGGCTGATGCGGTATTCGCCGGTAAGAGAGAACAGCGCGTCGATAAACGCCCGCTCGTCTCCATATACGCCCACACACGCATTTCCGCTGTCGTAGATCTCATACATTATGAAATCCGGCGTCTCCTGACCTATGAAACTGATTCCATAGTCTGGATCGATCGTACACGCCAGCGGGCGCGTTGGTTTGCGATATTCCGGTTCCTCTTCTTCTATATGTTCCGGATCGCCGGAATAAATAGTACTTACCGTCACTATAATCGTTGTCGAGGATCTCCCGAGTGCGCTCGCGTTGAACCCCATGATTGCAATAGCAACTGATATTGCAAAGATTCTTAAAATTTGTTTTGCCATATTAAAATTTTTGCCACAAATGTATTCCATTTCCTTGATTTCTGAAATAAATTTTGTGCGCGTTTTGTGCGCGTTTTCCAAAATTGAAAAACGCGCACAAAACGCGCACAGTTATTTTATTCTATAAAATACTTACAAAGAGCGAATTAACCTATCTACATCATCTGTAGACAACTTCCTGTCGAAAAACTTAATTCCGAACCTCGTTCTTCGCGCTGACACCCCTCCTTTGCTTATACTAAGCAGATATGTAAGATCTCTTGGAGAAAAACCGCACTTGACGAGCATCGCCAGTCGGTATTCCGATTGCAGCAGAGTCCCTTTTGTCAGAGTTTTTAAATTTTTGTTGAACTGAGGGAAATTTGCATCTACAAGTTGTTCGAGTTCGAGCCATAACTCACTCTTGTGAGGGATAGCATCCTTTTCTCTTATTTTGTTTTTCAAAATGCGATATAGTTCGGAGTTTAAAACAACTTCTGGCAATGGTTTCAATTCTGTTTTATCTTCAAGTAACAATAACAATTTGTTAACAAAATCCTCACGCGGATTGCTATCCCTGACTGCTATTGCTTCATTTTCGTCCCTGATATCTGCCGGCAGTTCTCTGGATGATGATAAAACCTCCTGTTCGCTCAAGGGGTGTGCCTCTATACACCTCGGCTGGTTGTGGTATATACGTGCAGATGCTGTCAACTCGGATCTAAGATAGTCAATCTGACGTGTGGCGATGACAAGATCAAGCATCTGGCGCTTATTGGTGTATTTCAAATATAATATCAGTATTATGCACGCTCCGGCCAATAAAGATACCACAATAAGAATTGTACGAAATTTCTCTTTCGCAGAAACTGCGGCCTCTTTTTCTCTTTGATGCATACTGTAATTATAGACTGATGCCTGAATCAATGCAAGTCTGTCGGCATTTCTATCAAGATTCTCATTTACAAGACTTGCATATCTTTCATAATATACTTCCAGAGAGTCTTTCGGAATTAAGTTTCGCAGAGGAGCTTTGAGCAATATTTTATATCCGATATGGCGATTGTTGGATGCACGGTATTTGATAATGGAGTCAGCATACATGTAAGCAGTATCATTTATCCCGTTATTCAAATAAATTTCAGCTGCATATGTAAGTGCCTGCGGATGATATGTGCCGGATATCCTTTCCGGCAAACCTCTTATCACCTGCAATGCCTCGACATATTTCTTCTGTTTATAATATATTGCGGCAATATACATGTCGGATTTTGCAGACAATCTATCATTTTTACCATCCAGTATTTCCTTAGACTCCCTGAAAAATTTCACTGCGGTATCATATTTTTCTTCATGCATATACATAGCACCCAAAAATTGCAGGTCATCGGCCAGATGAGATGAATCTTTCAACTCTCGACACAGTTCTATATTTTCCTGGATCAATGGTATCGCCTCGTCATAAAGGCGCATTCGATCCATTATATACGCTGTCTGGACAAGTATATTCGTCCGGAGTCTCTTGTTATCTTCATTTTCAGGCAGGTTGTATAGGGCGGTCTGGTAATACGGAAGAGCTGAGGGCAAGTCGCCGAGGTCGGAGTAGACGCGGCCGCCATAATAGAGTGCCTCGGGGTAGTGATCCGAGCCGGTGTGGTTTTCGTAATATGCGAGTGCGGTGCGGATCAGCGAGTCGGATGTGTGGCGAATGTACGCCTTGTCGGCGGCTTTGACGCGGAGAAGGGAGAATCGCGCACGGTCGGATTCCCGCATATCTTTCGTCCATGTGGTGTCGGCGGCGAGTCTTTCGAGGTATGACATCGCGGAGTCGAGATGCACGGCGATCAGCTTCTCTGCTTTGTCGAAAATTTCACCGCAGCTACCCCCTGAGCCGCAGGAGAATGCAACCACAGCAAGGAGCATGGCGATCAGCGGATGTGTATGGAGAGACTTCATTGTGTTCGTTTCAGATGTTAACACTGCAAATATAACACAAATTCCGCTAACTGCCAACCGCTGCGTCCGGACCGGGAGCGGCGCCTCTCCGAGGCGTTGACAAAAGCCCTCCTCTCAATTTCCCCCACAATTTTCACCGGCTCGGAGAGCCGCTGCTCCCAGTCCGTTCGCGTGCTCAATATCCTCGCGAAGCCCTCTGCGCCTCTGCGCTCTCCGCGTGAGGCTACAGAGTCGAAAATACGCACACCGTCAACGGCTTGGAGAGCCGCTGCTCCCGGTTCGGTCGCGCCCTCAGACATCACCGCAAGCCTCGCGCAAAACCTCTCGTGCGAAAACGCCGGTTTGAGCGTGCGGGATTATGCAACGGAGGGGATGCCCTTGCGGACATCCCCTCTGTTGCTGAGTGTATGTATTATTATATTATACCGTATTATTTGAAACGGCGGTTGCCTTCGAGCACGGGCTTGCCGTCGGCCAAGGCAACGTTCTTCTTCGTGTTGCGGCGAATGATGTTGTAGGCGATCGGTGCCGCGCAGTAGAGCGAGCAGAATGTTCCGACAACCACACCGAAGATCATCGCGAATGTGAACGAACGGATCGTGTCGCCACCGAGGAAGAAGATGCAGAGAAGCACGAGCAGAGTCGAGAACGATGTCATCACCGTGCGGCTCAGTGTCGTGTTGAGCGACTTGTTGAAGGTCAGGAAGCGATCCTCTTTCGGATAGTCTTTCATCATCTCGCGGACACGGTCGAACACTACCACGGTGTCGTTGATCTGATAACCGATTATGGTCAGCACGGCTGCGATAAACGACTGGTCGATCTCCATCGAGAAGGGGAGGAAGCCCCAGCAGACGGAGTAGAAGCCGATGATGAGGAATGCTGTCAGTGCCACAGCCGCGAGCGCGCCTACGGAGAAGGCGACGTTGCGGAATCGGAGCAGGATGTAGAGGAACATGCAGACAAGCGCGATTCCGACAGCCCAGTATGCGTCACGCTTCATGTCGTCGGCCACCGAGGGACCCACTTTCTGGATCGAAAGGATACCGCGGCTCTCGTCGGCGATTGTGAACGCTGTCTTGTCCATCAGCTTGCCGCCGGTGGTCAGCTCGTTCTGCAGACCCTGATAGAGCAGGTCGGTGATCTCGTTCTCGATGCCTTCGGACTCGTCGTTGATCTTGTAGCTCGTCGAGATACGGAGCTTAGAGGGATTGTCGATGGTGATGACCTGCACAGACACGGTCGGGTCGTTGGCTTTCTCCTGAAGAAGCTTCGTAAGATTCTGCTGAACGGCCTCGCGGTCAACATCCTTCTCGAACTGCACCACGTAGTTGCGGCCACCCGAGAAGTCGATGCCCTGGTTCATGCCTCTGATAGCGAGCGACGCGATGCCGACAACAACAAGGGCGAGCCATACGACCGACGCCGTCTTCCACTGGCCGAGGAAGTTGATCTTCGGGCTTGTGAGGAAGTTGCAGCTGATGCCGGTGGTGAATGTCATGCCTGCGTTGCGGCCGTTCTTGGTGATGAGATCAAACGCTATGCGTGTCAGGAAGACTGCCGTGAAGAATGAGCAGACGATACCGATTATGAGCGTGGTGGCGAAGCCCTTGATGGGGCCTGAGCCAAAGACGAGGAGGATCACGCCGGTGATGATCGAAGTGAGGTTCGAGTCGAAGATGGCCGAGAAGGCGTTGCTGTAGCCCTCGGAGATGGCCTGACGGAGCTTCTTGCCGTTCTTGAGTTCCTCTTTGGTGCGCTCGAAGATAAGCACGTTGGCGTCGACCGCCATACCGAGCGCGAGCACGATACCGGCGATACCAGACAGTGTCAGCACGGCCTGGAGCGATGCGAGGATACCGAGCGTGAAGTAGAGGTTGAGGATCAGACCCACATTGGCCACCAGACCGGGAATCCAGCCGTAATAGAGCACCATGAGGATCATCAGCAGGGCAATCGCCACGATAAACGACACGAAGCCCATCTGGATAGCCTCGGCGCCGAGGCTCGGGCCGATCACATTGTTGCTGACCACATCGACGCGGGCCGACATCTTGCCCGACTTGAGCACATTGGCGAGGTCATTGGCTTCCTCGGGAGTGAAGTTGCCGGTTATCTGCGAGCTGCCGCCCGTGATCTCGTTGCTGACGTTGGGGAAAGAATATACGTTGTCGTCGAGCACGATGGCGATGGAACGGCCGATGTTGTTGCGGGTGATGGTCGCCCACTCCTGCGCTCCGCGGTCGGTCATCTTCATGTTGACCATATTGCCCTGCATGTTGTCGTATTCGGACGATGCCGAGGTCACGGCGTCACCTTCGAGAGCAGCGTCACCCTTGAGGGCCACAAGCTCCCAGTATGAGTCGGTGAGGTTCTCGCCGTTGGCTTTCTTGAGCACATTGCCTTTCTCGTCGGTGCGGGGGAACTCGGCGGGCTTCACGCTCCACGCCAGAGTGAGGTCGGAGGGAAGGGTTCTCTTGGCGAGCTCGCTGTTCATGATCGAGTCTACAAGAGGCTTGTTCGACGGAGTCACCATGCCGACAACCGGGCTGCCGTTGCGCTGCACTCCGCCGAGAAGAGCGAAGAGGTTGACACGGTTCACTGTGTCTTGTGCGGCATACTGTGTAGCGAAGTTCTGGAGGTCGCCGAGAATCTCATTATAGTTGTAGACCTCGAAGAACTCAAGGTTTGCGCTCGACTTCAGAAGGTCGGTCACACGCTCGGGCTCCTTCACTCCGGGAAGCTCGAGAAGGATCTGACCCTTCTTGTCCTGAAGTTTCTGGATGTTGGGAGCCACAACGCCGAACTGGTCGATACGAGTGCGGAATATGTTGAACGCAGCGTCTACCTGGCTGTCGACCTGCTTGTTGAGCGCTTCGATCACCTCTGCATTCGAGGCGTTGCTCTTGAGCTGGCCCATATATTCACCCTCGCGGATGAAAAGACCCGACATGACGCCCGGCTGGATATAGCTGCCCACCTTTGCAATAAAGTCGGCGTCGCTCGGCTTAACGCCGGCCTCCTGCGCTTTCTTGATGGCTGCGTTGATCTGGGCGAGCTGGGCGTCGCCCGACGCGTACTGGCGGAGCATGTCGGGAACCGACACCTCGAGCACCACGTTCATACCACCCTTGAGGTCAAGGCCGAGACCCACCTCCATCTTGCGCACCTGGTTGTAGGTGTAACCAAGATACACTTTCTCTTTGTCGATCGAATCGTTGAATTGCTTCAGACTCTGTTTGTAGGCATCATTGGTCTCGTCTGTAGTCTTCGACATTTTGGCCGCGAACTCACGCGCCTCGTTCTCGTAGTGACGGGTCACGAACGAGAATGAGATGTAGAATCCGCATATCAAAACCAACAGAATTGCAATGGTGCTGATAAACCCTTTGTTCTGCATTTTGTTTTGTTGTTATTTTATTTATTAATTTTCATGTAGGTCAGTCGGCCCGGGAGCTGTTTCCGCTGCCGGAAAGCAGACGCCCGGCAACGCCGGAAGCAACCGTCGGGGAGGCGGTATACTCTTTCAGCTTGCAAATATACCTCTTTTTTTTGATGTTTCTACAAAAGAACATTACATTTTTAGTTTTTGAGAGCGAAATTATGGATTATTTTGCTTATTTTTGGTGATTATTTATGAGCAGTGAGTCATAATGCAGTATAAAAAAAGATTTACCGGCGCGGCGGCACGCCGCGTGTCATACGTTCTGACAGCCGTCGCGGCCATGCTTTCGGCCGCATCCTGCGCCAACATCGGCACTCCGTCGGGAGGCCCTCGCGACGAGGATCCTCCGCGGTTTATTTCAGCCAATCCCCCGTCGGGCTCGCTCAATGTGACGCGCGAGAGGATGACCCTTAACTTCGACGAGCTTATAAACGTGAAAGACGCCTTCCAGAAGGTGGTGGTCTCTCCCGTATCCGGTTCCACGCCCCGTGTGACCTCGCAGGGACGCCGTGTCAACATCGAGTTCGACTCGCTCGCGCCCAACACCACCTATACGGTCGATTTTGCCGACGCCATCGAAGACAACAACGAGGGGAACAAGCTGCAGGGGTTCACCTACACCTTCTCGACAGGCCCGGTGCTCGACTCGCTGCGAGTGTCGGGCCGCGTGCTCGCCGCCCGCAATCTTGAGCCGCAGCAGAGCATGCTTGTCGGCGTGCACTCCGACATGGCCGACTCCGCCTTCACAAGCAAGCGGTTTCTGCGCGTGGCCAAGACCGATGACCGCGGGCGGTTCACGATCCGGGGGCTCGCGCCGGGCAAGTACCGAGTATTCGCGCTCGGCGACATGGACAATGACTACGCCTATTCGTCGCCCGAGGAGGATCTGGCTTTCTGCGATTTCACCGTTGAGCCTTATTCGGAGACAGCTACGGCACTCGATTCGGTCTACGATCCGCTGACCGGGCTGCTCGACTCCGTCAGGGAGCGGACCCGCACCATGTTTCTCCCGAACGACATAGTGCTCCGTTCGTTCAATTCAGGCGTGCGCCAGCAGTATCTGTCGAAATATGAGCGCATCGACTCCACCCGCGTGTTCCTCAAGTTCAATACTCGCGCCGACTCGCTGCCGGAACTGTCGGTGATCGGTCATCCGGACATCGGCCGCATCGGCACACTTGAGGCATCGGCCTCGCTCGACTCGCTTGTGTGGTGGCTCACTCCGGAACTCATGCGCGAGGACTCCCTGCGCATCGTGGCGCGATACACCCGCTCGGACCAGAATCTTGTGAAATCACACGTGGCCGACACTCTGTCGTTCTTCACAAGAAAGCTGCCGGTTCCTAAAAAGAAAGACAAGAAAAAGCGCATATCATATGCAGACTCTATCGCCGCGATCACCACTGCTTTCAAGATGCTCGGATCGTCGACGCAGGATGTACACCTGCCTGTCATGTTCGAGACTCCGGCTCCTCTCGCGTCGTTCGACACGCGTGCCGTAAGGCTGTCGGTCTTGGCGGATTCGGTCTATGTGCCCGTATCAGGCGAGTTCTCGCCCGAACGGCCGGATTCGCTTGAGCCCCGCCGGTTCTCGCTCGACTATCCGTGGGAATATGGAGGGAAATACCGTCTGGAGATCGATTCGCTTGCCGCCACCGACATCTACGGCAAGCCTACCCTGCCGCTGCGCCATGATTTCACGGTGAAGCAGACGGGCGACTACTGCTCGGTTCTTTTCCACGTGACGGGTCTTGACAACGCGATTCCGGCGTTTGTCGAGCTGCTCAACAGCAGCGACGCCGTGCAGCGCACGGCTCGGCTCGACAACGGCGACGCCTTCTTTCCATTCCTGACGCCGGGCAAATATTATGCCCGCATCGTGCTCGACCTTAACGGCAACGGCGAGTACGACACGGGCAATTACGCTCTCGGGCTTCAGCCCGAACCTGTGTATTATTATCCCAAGGCCATCAATGTGAAGAAGAACTGGGACAAGGAGGAGAACTGGGCGCTTTTCGACACTCCGCTCGACATGATGAAGCCTGCGGCAATCACAAAGAACAAGCCGGCGTCAGACAAGCGCAACCGCAATCAGAAGAACCAGACGGAAGAGGAGGAAGAGGAGGAGATCTTCGATCCGACCCGCAATCCGTTCGATCCCAACGACCGGGGCACGCGCCGCTCCACGGCCGGCAGCTACTGATCGGATATGCGTCAGATGGTCACTTTCTTTCCGTTTCTGATATAGACGGCACCTTTGCGCGGCTCGCGGATCTCGATGCCGTTGAGATCGTATGTGCGACCGTCGCCGGCTTCGCTGTCACTCACAACCGCACCGACTCCTGCATGCTCGAACGTCTCGCCGTCGAATCTGTAAAGACCGCCGTAGGCGAGAGTCACCCACACGGTATCGCCGTCGGGAAGGATCGTCGTAATATAGTCTGATTCGTAGTCGGTGTCGCATCTGAACGAACGGTAAGCATTTCCGGTTCCGCTCACAAGTGTATTGCCGCCTGCAAACCACACATTGTCATCGGCTGCAGCCACGGCTGTGCATTTGCGGGGCAACGAGCTTATCGGGTGTTCGAGAAACGACACAACGCCGTTGTCGCAACGGAACATGCCGCTCTCCGTTGCCATAAGAAGTGTTCCCTCGCCGGTGAAGCACATGTCGTATACGTTTTCTGTGAAATCCGCCACATAGCTGAGTTTTCCCTCTTGCGACACATAGCCGAGCCTTCCGCCTGCGACATTAGTGTCGACTCCGAACCAGAGAGTTCCTGACGCGCCATCGAATGCCAGCGCGTCGAACTGATAGTAAGAGGCCATCGGGTATGCGCTCTCATACGTTTCCCAACTGCTGCCGTCATAGGCATACAGGCACTGCGAGGCTCCTGTCCAGAGGCGGTCGGCGCAGATCATTCTCGACACATTCTGTATGTCGGCTCCTGAAAGCGGAGTGAACGAACTCCCGTCGAACATGGCGGTTCCGGCCCCGGCCGCGCCGCCGACATATACGACTCCGTCGGAAGAAACCGCCACTGCCGTCAGATTCTTATACCGTTCGGACGAGAACGACTGTTCCTCACCCGATTTCTTGTCATGGCGCACAAGCCCCTCGCCCGTAGCCATCCACACATAATCCGAATCGAGCGCGGCATTACGGAACATGACCTGCCCGGCGTCATCGGCCACTACCTCCGCGACACCCGCACCGGCGAGCACCGCCACAAACATCATTTTGATAAGTTTCTCTTTCATATCTTTTATTTTTATTCTACAAATATTTTTTTGACGCCAAGATTACCATTTATAATGGATCTTACAAGATAGACACCTTTTCCAGATAAATTGATGGTATACTCATAAGTTCCTATGATTAAATCCGAATTCTTAATGACCGTCTCTATTATATTGCCATTCAAATCCAGCACATCCAACGACACCATGACATCTCTATTCAAATCCATTTTTATTGTCAAGGCCGAAGCATCTGATACCACTTGAATCTTGCCTTCACCTGCAAAGATATCATCAACCGAACTGAATCCATTCTTTTTCGTTCTTTGTTCGTTTATCAAGTCTTTCAATAACAACTTGAGATTCGACGAAATGGATCGTATGATTTTCCGACCTGATGCATCATAAGGACAATTGGCGTTAGACAAATGAATCTTGTTCATTTTTTGAATATTAGTACCATTCCCACTCAGCACGAGATCTTCAAAAAGAGGGATTGCCGACTGAATGCCTCTATTTATTTTGTCATAAACGAGATAAAGCAGAGACTTATTTGATCTACATATCTCCAACAAGGCGTCATATTCATCAGATTCTTTAATAACTTCAGGATTGCTAAAAGGCGTATTGTTCCACACCCCGTCCCATTCTTCATAAAGGGTCTTAAATCGATCTGTCAATACAGCATCAATTTTAGAGATATTATCAGAAATGTACTGTACTTGATTATCTGATAATATAACATTTTCCATTACAGCCCTATTATCCGCAACAGCCTCTTCAAGCATATTTGAAACGCCCGCTTTAGTAGCCAGAGCCTCATAATGATACATTACATTTCCATAACTCGACCCTCTGAGAGAATTTCTTGGATGGAATGTGCGAGTCAAAGAGCCTGGTTTACTTTCCCAATCATAACCATGATGTGCTCCGTCAGAATTCTTAGTAATGGACGCATGTGTCAGCTCCACAGAACCTTTATTTTTTATTCCCCATAAGTCAACACCACTATTAGCAGACATCGTAGATGTTCTTACATACTGTGTGCATCCAGGATACCTCTCCGATGAATAAAAATTATCAAACGAAGCCAGGTCATCGTCTCCTGCATAATACTCCGATGCGATATTACATGGCCACTCCCAATATGAAGTAATTCCACCTGACCATGATATACAGTTGTATGTAAAACTTGCGGGAGAAGATGCTATCGCATCATCCTCTTTCAAGTTCTCAAAGAACGGAACAACAGGACTCTTCTTACATCCTGCATACAACTCACAACTACCAACAGGATTAAATGAACCTGCCGAAGAAATATGAATACGCGAAATTGAGGCTGCTTTTAGAAACTTTTGGAAAATACGAGCATTCTTTCCCCAATTATAATCTCCAGATGAAGCATAATCATTATTGAATGCATACACTTTACCATCATTCATTCCCCCTTTCATCAAAAAAATAAAAGGATCGCTCTGACAGTTAGCCGTAAACACATTATACTCAATCGATTCATTAACAAAGGACGTACCGACACCTACAGTACATATAGGAACGCTCTCATAACGCATAAGATTGTTTATATTGATATCACAGAATCCTGTGGAACAATTCTTATATGTACGTGCCTTTACATAATAAGTCCCTGTAAAGGTTATTGGTATGGAAAATGAAATTTCCCCTTTGTCATCAGATAAAACTGTCCAGGAAAACCGATTGGGATGATCTGCGTTAAACACCTCTAAGAAATGCTTTTCTTGATTGACTCCTTTTGAAGAGAGAGTAACTGTTTCCCCCGCTTTAAAATATGCAGTAGTATAGAATGTGTATCCGAACCAACCTATATTTTCATAAGAGAAGTCATACTTGCTGTTATCAGTAATAACCCCTATTGAAGTATAAAGAGAGTCAGGATATTGCGGTTTAAAGATATCGCCACCGATCACCTTTCGAGGCTGATTCTTAATTGAAGATATATAATCCTCATACTTTGTAGAACTGAGAATTCTTGATTTCTGTTTCTCTCTGCCCTTGCAAAGTTCAACAAATTCGATATTCGGGATACATGGCAGATCGGAATGGAAAAGAACCTCATTTCGTCCTTTCTCAAAAAACAGTTCGACCGGATACTCGACAGCACACCAACCGGATTTAGCTGGTATGATTTCCTTGTCACAACGCTTCCCATTTAGAGTCACCGCATATGACTGTAACGTATTGTCTCTTTTGATGGCAGCGCATTGCCATAGTCGCAAATAGAAATAGCCACTCTCTTCCGCCTCCACATCGAAATGGATTTCACCACCATTTTGATTTGCATTCATTTTTACAACTTGCGAAAATGCAGCCGTATCATTTTCAGAAGTCGCACCGCGAACCTCCCCGCACATTGCCTGCAACACAAGTACAGACAGCAGCATCACAAACATCTTAACTTTCATAATGTTTAATTTTACCGGTTAATTTATTATTTTTATCAACACTTTGCAAAAATAAACAAATAATTTGAACAAACAAAAAAATCTACAAAAAATCTTAAAAAACAACCTTTATGCACAACTCTTTAACAAAATATGCAGTTTTCAACATATTCCCAAATACAAAATTACTATCGGGCATTTTGAATTATAATAAAATTCTTTCTCACTGCAAATGTTAATGCTGAGTCACAGCTTTCTTTTAAATTCGGCAACGCAGATCAAGGAGCATAGCGGTATATACAACTGCACAAAAGGACAAAGATGGCCGGAAGCAGCAATACGGAGGCAATCTCTCTTCGCGGGCACGTACAACTGTCATTCACAAAAATGACACATCCAGCAAAACATTTCCTTCGGCGTCTTTTCAGCATAATCCACCAAGTCGCATCGATCGTATAGTACACACTCTCCCTCCATAACTTGCGGAGTGTCCTTGAAAATACTCTATAACACTCTTGCCGGGCCTGGTCCTGAATGAATGATGTAGACGGCAAGTAGACAGCTGTACGACTCGGGAATACGATAAAAACAACTATCTTTGCAGGGGTATCCGAAGCTTGTTCGGCATTTCGGATGCAGCGACTTTACTGATATGAAGAAAACCAAGATATATCTCTTTACGGCGATCGGCATGACTGCCGCGACCATGATTGTCGGAGCGGCAGCGCTACTGACCGGATGCAGTCATGACAATCCTACCGTCGCACCTGCCGGATGGGGCAGGATCGGAGAACCGTTCGATTCATTGAGCCGGAAACTTGAACTCGCTCTGATCGGGGACGCCGGTGCGGATTCAATTGCCCGTCTTGCCGGGCGTTTTGCAGATGCGGCAAAACGTGACATTGCCAAAAAAGAGGCACGCCGCAGGGCACATTACTGGCTCGGGCGAGCCGCCGCACGGCAAGGAGACAGCGCGAGGAGCACCCGCGAGTTGGAGGCTGCGCTTGCCGGTCCCGACGACAGCGAGGGGGAATATCTGCGCCGCCGCATAACATGGCTCCGCGAGGAGATGGAAGACTATACCAGGCCGGAATGGTACAGGCATCTGCGCGAGGACGCGGATTATTACAGCAGGCGGCATGACGCCATCATGCTTTATGACCGCTATATTGCCCTGATGAACCTGATGCGCGATGTGGGTTATCGCGCCAGGGCCATCGGCTATCTGGCGTCGGCCGACTCATGTGCCGCTGAAATCAGAAGTCATCTGCCATTTCCCGGGTCGGTCATAAACAATGCGTGCGTTCTTCATGATCTCGGCAAAAAAGATGAGGCCGCCGATATATTCTCCCGTCTGCGCGAGGACCCGGCAGCCATGTCAGATCCCGACATCGGGACACTGGTATATTACAACCTTTATGCACTCCGCAATGACACGGCCGCGCTGCGTCTTGCCTACGACAATCTGTCTGCCGATCCGGGAAACCTCTCGCTCATGCCACTTGTCGCGGCGCAGCGCGCTCGGCTCGCCCTCGACTGCGGCGACACTGCCGGGGCGGCCGGTTATGCGGCAGTCGCAGCAGAGGGTGCCGACGAACTCGGCCAGAGCGACCACAGGCTTATGGCCCTCCGCACGGTTGCGGAGGTGCGTGCCGCATGCGGCGACAGCGACGGAGCCGCTGGTGCATACCGGCGATATGCGGAGGCTGCCGATTCGGTGCTGTCGGCGATGCGCGACAACGAGGTTGTCAATCTTGAAGTCATGTCGCAGATCGAGGCTGCCGACGCCGAATTCGCAAAACAGTAGGCAGACCGTCGGCGTCGCTCGCTGGTCATGATCATTTTCGGTGCGGTCATTGCCGTGGCGGGAGGGGCGGCAGCAATCGCGCGGCTGCGCCGTGCCGACCGCATGCGCCGCGAGGCCGAGCACCGGCAGATGGCATTGCAGATTGCCGGCGACCGGAGGCAGGAAGTCATGGCCGAAGCGATCGGCACTCTCGAATCAATCAGCAACGAAGGAGCGATCGACGCCGTAGAGAGCCGCCGTCTGCTCAGACTGCTCCGCGAGGGGGAGTCAAAAGGGATAGCTTCGGCTACACTCAACGAACTGATATCGCAAATACGCCCTGAATTCATCAGCCGGCTGCGTCGTCACGCCCCGGCTCTCAGCGACGCCGCGGTGAGACTCGCATGCTACACGGCGATCGGACTCGACACAAAGGAGATAGCCGAGGCCATGAATGTCAGGCCCGAAAGCGTAAAGCAGGCCCGCTGGCGTCTGCGCCGACAGCTCGCGCTCCCGGCGGGAACGGATCTTGCCGATTTCCTGCGCGGCCTGATGTGACATCATATAACCCGCGCGCAAAATGAAAAAAGCCCGCTTGCGCGGGCTTTTTCTATCTGGAATACGTAGGGATTACTTGCGGCACTCGGCGGCGATGAACTCGCGGTTCATGCGCGCGATGTTGGCCATCTTGATGTTCTTGGGGCACTCAGCGGAACATGCGCCGGTGTTGGTGCAGTTACCGAAACCGAGCTCATCCATCTTCGACACCATGGCGAAGGCGCGGCGGTCACGCTCCACGGCTCCCTGCGGGAGGCGCGAGAGCTGGTTGATCTTCGCTGAGACGAAGAGCATTGCCGAACCGTTCTTGCAGGCAGCCACACATGCGCCGCAGCCGATGCAGCTCGCTGAGTCCATGGCCTCGTCGGCCTGTACCTTTGAGATCGGAAGATCGTTGGCATCCTGGGCGCCGCCGCAGTTGAACGACACGTAGCCGCCCGCCTGCTGGATCTTGTCGAACGCGTTGCGGTCTACCATAAGGTCCTTGATCACGGGGAAAGCGGCCGAACGCCAGGGCTCGACAGTGATGGTCTCGCCGTTGGCGAAGCGACGCATGTAGAGCTGGCAGGTGGTCGCGCCGGTAGCCGGGCCGTGCGGATGGCCGTTGATATAGAGCGAGCACATGCCGCAGATGCCCTCGCGGCAGTCGTGATCGAATACTACAGGCTCCTCGCCCTTCTCGACGAGAGTCTCGTTGAGAATGTCGAGAGTCTCGAGAAATGATGTGTCGGGCGTGGTCTCGACTCCCTGATAAGTCACAAATTCGCCCTTGGCCTTAGGACCGGCCTGACGCCAGACCCTAAGATTGACTTTCATTATTTTTTCTTCCATAGTTGACTTTACTTATGACTTATAGTTACGGGTCTGTACCTTGATAGCCTCATAGTGGAGGGGCTCTTTGATAAGCTCGGGGGCCTTGGTGTCTGAGCCCTCATACTCCCAGCAGCTCACATAGAAGTAGTTCTCGTCATCGCGCTTGGCCTCGCCTTCCTCGGTCTGATACTCGGTGCGGAAGTGGCCGCCGCAAGACTCGTTGCGGTTGAGCGCGTCGTATGCCACGAGCTCACCCATGGTGATGAAGTCGCGGAGACGGAAAGCCTTGTCAAGCTCGACGTTCATGCCGTCGCCTACATTGCCGGGCACGAAGAGGTTGGTCTCGAACTCCTTGCGGAGCTTGCCGAGCGCGTCGATGGCGTGCTCAAGACCCTCTTTGTCGCGGGCCATGCCGACATACTCCCACATGATGTGGCCGAGCTCCTTGTGGATCGAGTCGACAGAGCGTGTGCCCTTGATGGCCATAAGCTCGTTCTCGAGATCCTGACAACGCTTTTCAGCCTCGTCAAACTCGGGAGTGTCGGTCTTGAAGTGGGGAACCGTGATCTGGTCGCTGAGGTAGTTCTGGATAGTATAGGGAAGCACGAAGTAACCGTCGGCGAGACCCTGCATGAGAGCCGACGCGCCGAGACGGTTGGCACCGTGGTCGGAGAAGTTGCACTCGCCGATGGCGAAGAGACCCTTGACCGAAGTCTGAAGCTCATAGTCAACCCAGATACCGCCCATTGTGTAGTGGATGGCCGGGAAGATCATCATCGGGTTGTAGTATTTCTCACCGTTCACCTCGTTGGCGAGCTCGCCGGGGTTGACGTCGGTGATCTCCTCATACATGTCGAAGAGGTTGCCGTAACGCTGGCGCACCACGTCGATGCCGAGACGGTTGATCGCCTCAGAGAAGTCGAGGAACACGGCGAGACCGGTGTTGTTGACACCGAAGCCTGCGTCGCAACGCTCCTTGGCGGCGCGAGAAGCCACGTCGCGGGGCACAAGGTTACCGAATGCCGGGTAGCGGCGCTCCAGATAGTAGTCGCGGTCCTGCTCGGGGATGTCGCTGCCCTTGATCTCACCGCTCTGCAGACGCTTCGCGTCTTCGATCTTCTTCGGCACCCAGATGCGGCCGTCGTTACGCAGAGACTCCGACATAAGGGTCAGTTTCGACTGCTTGTCGCCGTGAACGGGGATACAAGTGGGGTGGATCTGCACGTAAGCCGGGTTTGCGAAATATGCGCCCTTGCGGTAGCAGGCCATGGCGGCCGAACAGTTGCAGCCCATGGCGTTGGTCGAGAGGAAGTATGCGTTGCCGTAACCGCCGGTGGCAATGACCACTGCGTGAGCGGCGAAACGCTCGAACTTGCCTGTCACAAGGTTCTTGGCGATGATGCCGCGTGCGCGCTCCACACCGTCTTTGTCCTTGATGAGCACAAGGTCGTGCATCTCGTAGCGGTTGTAGCTCTTCACCTTGCCAGTATGGATCTGACGGTTGAGCGAGGAGTACGCGCCAAGCAGGAGCTGCTGGCCTGTCTGGCCCTTGGCGTAGAACGTACGGCTCACCTGTGCGCCGCCGAAAGAGCGGTTGGCCAGAAGGCCGCCATACTCGCGTGCGAAGGGCACACCCTGCGCCACACACTGGTCGATGATGTTGTTAGACACCTCGGCGAGACGATAGACGTTTGCCTCGCGGGCACGGTAGTCGCCGCCCTTTACGGTGTCGTAGAAAAGACGATACACGGAGTCACCGTCGTTCTGATAGTTCTTCGCAGCGTTGATACCGCCCTGAGCGGCGATCGAGTGCGCGCGGCGGGGGCTGTCCTGGATGCAGAAGTTGAGCACGTTGAAGCCCATCTCGGCGAGAGTCGATGCAGCCGACGCGCCGGCGAGACCTGTGCCGACCACGATGATGTCGAGACGACGCTTGTTGGCGGGGTTGACAAGTTTCTGGTGGGCCTTGTAGTTGGTCCATTTCTCAGCGACAGGACCCTCCGGGATCTTCGAGTCCGCCGGATTCATTACTCGTATTTTGTTGTTTGTAGTTTCCATATCGCTAATTAGTTGGGTTGGCCTGCGCTGAGAGGCAGTTCTGTATTGGGTTCGTTGTCGGCCGACTCGAGATAGTCAAAGAGCTTGACGGCGTTTTCAAGAGCGCCAGTCTGCTTCTTCATCTGCTCGATCTGCTCGGCCATCTCGGGACGCTCCTTGAGCATGTTCTGGCCTTCGGGCGACTCGATCTGCTCGAGCTGCGCCTTCATCTGGCCGGCCATCTGGCGGAGACCCATCGACACGTTGCCGTAGGGGCTCATCCTGATCTGCTGGCCGAGCTGTGCGGCGTCGGGACCGAAGTCATCCTCGATCATGGGCACGATCATATCCTTGTACTGTTCGCGGAGAGTCTCATTGGTGAGATAATACTTCTCGTGAGCCTTCACGGTGAAGACGATACCCTCGGCGAAGAAGAGAGCGATCACGATGGTTGTCCACCAGAGGCCGATCTTCTTGAGACGGGGCATCCAGTTGGTGTTGTTCCAGCCGATCGACTGGAACATCGACCAGAAGCCGTGGTTGAGGTGGAACCAGAGGGCGATGAAGCCGACGCCATAGACGATCAGAGTCCAGGGCTGACCGAACGCCTCCTGAAGGAAGAGTGTGCCGGCAGCGGGGGGCAGAGTGTCATGACAGCCGAGGATCTCCACAAGCTGCATCTTTGCCCAGAACTGGATCATGTGAACCACGAGAAAGGCGAGGATCACGATGCCGAGAACGAGCATGTTCTGCGACGACCACTCCACGGAAGCGGGCTTCCGGCTTATGGCATAGCGCTCCGAGCCGCGAGCCTTACGGTTCTGAAGCGTAAGCATCACAGCATAGATGATGTGAATCAGAACGAACAGCGCAAGAACAGCCGACGCAGCCAGGGCATACCAGTTGGCGCCCAGGAACTCGCACACCGAATTATAGGCGGCGGGCCAGCAGATTGCAACCGCGTTCATCAAACAGTGAAAAGTCACGAAGAGGACGAGGAATGCGCCCGTGAGGGCCATTACCATCTTACGTCCTACGGATGAGTTTGATAACCACATAGTTGTTAAAAATTATTTATATTAAGTTTATTTGTTTTGCAGATTGGATCCGTTGTGTTCATGGTCTCGTCAGGAAGACCGCACGCACTCCACCGCCGATCCCGCACGGACGGCGCGTCAGGGCGCAAAGCCTCCAATTCTGCAAATTTAACATTCTTTCGTCAAAGCAAAAAATTTAATCGAAAAAAAAGCAGAAAAAGCGAATACATGAAGCCCTACATGAAGCCGGCAACGCGGGTCCCGGGTGTGCTGAAAGAAAAAAAGGAGGACGTGCGGCAGCCATTCCCGGAACAAAGAGTGACGAAATCATATCCATACTCATAGGTGCCATGGGGAAATCAATCAGACGCAGGGTCAAGGAAGTGACCTGCGATCTTTCGCTCACAAATGCGTGGTGTCCGAGACCGAGACTTCTTCATCTTCCGATTGGTCAAACTATACGCCTAAAAATTTAGCACTTCTAACTGCCCAGTTTAACATATGCACCGGTTTTTCGGCTTGACCACATAATAGAAACTTACACGTTGTAAAGAGCAACGTAATAAGATATAAAAAGGCAAGTAAAAAAGGTCACGCTTCCGATCGGAATCGTGACCCCTTAGTGATCCGGCCGCGATTCGAACGCGGGACCGTCTGCTTAGAAGGCAGATGCTCTATCCAGCTGAGCTACCGGACCATCATATGCAGCCATCAACTCTGCGCGAGAGCCGGTTTGCGGCAACCGCACTCAGAGAACTGCTTTTGCGGTGCAAAGTTAATAAAAAAAACTTGTCCCGACAACTTATCCTCCGTTTTTTGAGAAATTGTCTTCTTTTTATTTCAACACATATTTTTATTTCAACACATACGCGACTGTCACGCAAGAACCCTAAGGCACTGTGCATTTATGGCACTATCCGTGCATTCATCCGATAGTTTCGGCAAATACAGCCGTCGCGACGAAACCAGACCAATATGCCTCCGCAAACATGACCTCCGGCTAAAATTTTTACCCAAATATATGTTTTACAACATCTTTTAAGTTCGATTTTTAATAAAATTTTGATATTTAATTTATTTTTCTCTAATTTTGAGCCGTCAAAGGCAACAGCAGTCAGAACACGACCACATACCGGTTTCATACAGACAACATACCTGCAACAAAAAAACTTCAACAATAAAAACCAACATCTATGAAGAAAACTTTACTTCTTGGTGCAGCGGCCATCGTCGCCGCATCAGCATCGGCTGACATTCCTGCGATCTATGAGAATCTTCAGATCTTAGGGATTTCATCTGACGGAAAGACCGCCTACAGCGAGAACATGGGGACACTGACCCTCATCGACATCGCCACAGGCAACCTCACCGAATATATAGGCGAGGAAAACAACGGCTTTGTCGCAGGCCAGGGTGGCTGCTTCACTACTGACGGAATGCTTGTGGGAGCCACTGCTCTGGGAGCCGCATATCTCAAAGATGGCCAATGGATCCAGCTTGATGTACCCAATCCCCAATTCGACAGCTACGCACAGGGCGTCACCCCCGACGGCTCTCTGATCGTGGGTATGGTCGGCATGGCAAAGATGTCGATCGATGACACCGACACACCCATGCAGGTTCCCGCCGCATGGTCGCGCAACACCGACGGCACCTACGGCGAATGCCAGCTGCTTCCTTATCCTGAAAAAGACTTCTCCGGCCGTGTGCCCCAGTATGTGACAGCCTTCACGCCGAGAGCCGACGGCAATCTCGTCATAGGTCAGGTCGTGGACTATTCGGGAAGCATGACAAGCGTGATATATTATACACGCGACAACAGCGGGAAATGGAGCTACAACGCATCGCTCAACAAACTGTGCAATCCCAATGACCTTGTTTTCCCCGAGGTTCCCGGGGATGCCCCCGAGACCCCGCAGTGGACCGATTTCATGACCGACGAGGAGAAAGCAGCATATGACGTGGCTGTCGAGGAATGGACAAACGAGGGATCCGGGGACAACAGCACATATCCGAAGTATGAAGACTTTGCTTCTGATGAAGAAAAGGCCGCTTATGCTGCCGCTTACGCTGCCTGGGAGACGGCATTCGCTTCATGGAACGACAAGTTCATGGCATACAACGCCGTGCTTATGCAGTGCTTCGAAGAAGGTGTGCCGGTCATGATGAACAACCTCTATCTCTCTGCCGACAACAAGAGCGTGGTGTCTACGACTTCCATCAGATATGAAGATCCGTCAAACTGGACAGGAATTTCGTCGTCTTACACCCCGATCACGATCGATCTTGAGACCGGAAAGTACGACATCAAGCCGCACGAGAACATCGTGATCTCCTCTCTTGCCGCCGACGGCACGATATTCGGCTGGACCGAAAGCGAGACTGTGCCCCGCAAGGCCATGGTCTATAAGCCCGGCGCCACCGAGCCCGTTTCTCTTTACGGGTATTATCAGGAATACGCTCCCGAGACTGCCGCATGGATCAAAGAGAACATGATCCGCGACATAGAGATGTACGATTATGAGTCAGGCAGCTGGATTCCCGTGCACGACGTGGAATTCACGGGCACGCCTCATGTGACTCCTGATCTCAAGGTCCTGGCTACGGCTGTCGCAAACGTCTGGGATGAGACCGTACCTGTCAACATTTACAGCTATGTATTGCCCGGAAGCCATGCCGGGGTCGAGGGTGTGGCCGACGATGCCTCCGACAGCCTGAAGGTATCTGTATTCAAAGGCGGACGTATAGCCATCGAGGGCGAGGCCGACACTGTGACCGTATTTGACGCCGACGGCCGCGTGATGTTCAATGCCGCCGCAGCCGATGTCATCGAGACCGGACTCGCATCGGGCGCATACATCATCAAGGTGACCTCCGTCAACGGTGTGAAGACCGTAAAAGCTATGTTCTGACCGAACAAGACATCATACAGAAGGGGCGGTTCCGACGGAACCGCCCCTTCTTATATTCCGGCCGCATATACGCGTTCACCGCGCGGCAAGCCGAGTCTTACTCTTCTTTCATGTTGTGGAATACATTCTGCACGTCATCATCCTCCTCGAACTTGTCGAGAAGTTTCTCTATGGCCTCGCGCTGCTCGGCTGTCACATCCTTGTAGTCGGTGGGGATGCGCTCGAATTCCGACGACACGATCTCAAGGCCCTTGTCCTCGAGAAATTTCTGTATATTCGAGAACTGGTCGAACGCGCCATATATTAGCCAGTCTTCAGCCTCCGGATCGGCTTCAAGCTCGGCCTCGTAGTCCATAAGGTCGAGTTCGAACTCCTCGAGCGACGCAGCATCCGAGGGTTTCACATGAAAAACACTCTTGTGGTCGAACAGGAACGACAGCGAGCCCTGGGTGCCGAGCGATCCGCCATGTTTGTTGAAGTAGCTGCGCACGTTGGCGACTGTGCGCTGGTTATTGTCAGTGGCAGTCTCGACAACTATGGCGATTCCGTGGGGGCCGTATCCTTCGTATACGATCTCCTTGTAATCGCTCGCGTCTTTTTCGGTAGCTTTCTTGATGGCACGCTCTACAGTGTCTTTCGGCATGTTGGCGGCCTTGGCGTTCTGCATGAGCGCACGCAGACGCGGGTTTGTGTCAGGATCCGGTCCGCCGGCCTTGGCGGCTATCGTGATCTCCTTGCCGATACGTGTGAACGTACGGCTCATATTGCCCCAACGCTTGAGCTTGCGGGCCTTGCGGTATTCAAATGCTCTTCCCATTTGTAATATCTATATCTATGTATAATGTTGATTCTTCTGTAAATTCGCGCACGCCAGGATCACCGGAGCTCTGCGCCGAGAGCCTTGACAGCCTTGATGATTTTAGCCATGACGGCCTCGATCTGCTTGTCGTTGAGTGTCTTCTCGTTATCCTGCAACTGAATCGACACGGCGTAGCTCTTCTTGCCCTCGGGCAGGTTCTTGCCTTCGTAGACATCAAAGAGGCGCACGCTTCCGAGCAGTTTGCGCTCGGAAGCGCGTATGGCCTGCTCGATATCAACGAAAAGCACGTTCTTGTCTACAAGCAGCGCGAGATCGCGCTCCACTGGCTGCGTCCGGGGAATATCGGTGAACGTCACCCGGTTTTTAGCCACAAGCCGGTAAAGGGCGTCCCATTCGATCTCTGCATAGTACACATCCTGATCTATGTCGAATCTGGCGAGTGTGGCGCGCCTTATCACACCGAGCGAGGCTATATGCTTTCCGGAGCGCGACTCCATGTCGAGGCGTGCCGAGTATATCTCGTCGCTGCCCTGAGTCTGGCGCACGGCGGCAGGCTCGACTCCGAGACGACGGAATATATTCTCGACCACAGCCTTGAGGTCGTAGACGGAAGATTCGGCGGCCTTGGCATTCCATGATGCGGGAACAGCCGCGCCGGTCAGCCACAGTCCGAGCACCGGGCACTCACTGTAGGGTGCGAGAGGACGGTCGGACGTAGATTCTTTGGCCGGGTCGCGGAAATAGATGTTGCCGAACTCATAAAGGCGCAGATCGGCCGAACGGCGGTTGACGTTGTGCGATATCGTCTCAAGACCGCCGTAAAGCAGGGTCTGGCGCATCACCGACAGGTCGCCGCTCAGAGGATTCATCAGAGTCACGCATGACTGCAGAGGATATTTCTCTGACTCAGCGTAGTATGCCTGCGACGTGAGAGAATTGTTGAGTATCTCGCAGTATCCCTGACCTGTGAGCTGCGCCGAGACAAGCTGTCGGAGATCGTATGAGAAATCGACATCGGTGCGCTGCGACAGAGAGACGCGGGCTTCGTCGCCGACCTCGACATTGTTGTAGCCGTATATGCGAAGGATCTCTTCGACCACATCGCAGGGGCGTGTCACATCGACACGGTAAGTGGGCACCGTCAGACGCAGCACGTCAGGATCGGCTGTCGGCGTAACATCGATATCGAGCGAGCGGAGAATTCCGGTCACAAGGTCGCGGGGAAGCTCCTTCCCGATAAGGCGGAAGCAGTAACCGAGCGAGAAATCGAATTCGGCCGGGGCGACAGGGTCGGGGTAAATGTCGTCTACGTCTCCGCAGATCTCGCCTCCGGCGAGTTCGCGGATCAGCACTGCGGCGAGGCGTGCCGCATAGACAGTGACCGAGGGGTCGGTGCCGCGTTCGTAACGGAACGATGCGTCGGTCGAGAGTCCGTGACGCCGCGCGGTGCGTCTGACACGCGTGGGGTTGAACCACGCGCTTTCGATAAACACCGATTTTGTCGACTCGGTGACGCCCGAATCCATGCCGCCGAACACGCCGGCGATGCACATCGGCTTCTCTGCGTCGCAGATCATGAGATCCGCTTCCGAGAGTGTGCGCTCCACTCCGTCGAGCGTGGTGAACCGCGTTCCTTCCGGACATGTGCGGACATGTATCTCCTCGCCGGCCACCTTGTCAAGGTCGAAGCAATGCAGGGGCTGACCGATGCCGAGAAGCACGAAGTTGGTGATATCGACTATATTGTTGATGGGACGCTGGCCGACGCTGACGAGCAGCGATTTGAGCCATTCGGGCGATTCCCTGACCTCGACTCCGCGAATTGTCACGCCCGAGTAACGGGGACATCCCTGACGGTCCTCGACCGTGACACTCACGGCACCGTCGGGACGGTCCGAAGTGAACGCCGACGTGTCGGGTATTGAGATCACCGGTGCCTCCGCGCCGCTGCCGCGCATCGCCTCATCGCAGTATATCTTCGCCTTCAGGTCGCGTGCCACACCGTAATGGCTTGCGGCGTCGACGCGGTTGGGCGTCAGCTCCACCTCAAGACAGTAGTCACTCTCGACATTGAAATATTCGGCGGCGGGGGTGCCGGGGCGCACATCCTCGCTGATGACAATGATGCCGTCGTGCGATGCTCCGAGGCCGAGTTCATCCTCGGCGCATATCATGCCCATCGACTCGACTCCGCGTATCTTCGACTTTTTTATCTTGATTTCCTTGTCACCGTCGTAAAGCGTCGTGCCGACAGTGGCCACGACCACTGTCTGGCCGGCAGCCACATTGGGAGCACCGCACACGATCTGCTCCGGCGACTCGCCTCCGAGATCGACGGTGGTGACATGCAGATGGTCGGAATCGGGATGATCCACACAGGTGAGCACCTTTCCGATCACGACTCCGCGGAGTCCTCCGCGTATGCTCTCCACTTCGGTGACTGTGTCACACTCCAGGCCCACCGATGTCAGGACGGCGGCCAACTCTTTAGGATTTAGTTCGAAGCCTATATAGCGTCTAAGCCATTTGTACGAGATATTCATATTGCAAAATTAGCATTTTTTACCCACGTTGACAAAATTTTTCCAACTATTCGAAAGTCACGCGGCTCTCCACCATATATAAACTTCGAAATGCGGAAAAAAACGGTGGTGCGCCGCCATTCATACAGGAAACTCGATGCGGAATGTAGTGCCGACACCGGGTTCTGACTCCTTGACGAAGATTCGGCCTCCGTGATAGTCTTCAACGATACGCTTTACGAGCGTCAGCCCGAGTCCCCAGCCACGTTTCTTGGTGGTGTAGCCCGGATTGAAGACTGTCTTGAAGTTCTTGCGGGCTATGCCTTTGCCGGTGTCGCGGACCTCGATCCACACGCAAGACCTGTCGGAACCCGTGGTTATGTCAATGCTCCCCTCCCCCTGCATGGCGTCGACGGCGTTTTTTGTGAGGTTCTCCATGACCCACTCGAAGAGCGACCGCGACAGGCGCACGCCGTGGTCGTCGTCGGAGAGGTGCATGGTTATGCGCACGCGGTCGGAGATACGGCTCCGCATGTAGTCGAGCGATGTCCTTACGGTATCGTTGAGATATTCAAGCTCCATGTCGGGCTGCGATCCGATTTTCGAGAAGCGGTCGGCTATGGTCGACAGCCGCTTCACATCCTTGTCGAGTTCGCCGGTAATTTCCGGCTCGACACCGGTGGCCTGAAGATATTCCACCCATGCCATGAGTGACGAGATCGGAGTGCCGAGCTGATGGGCAGTCTCTTTCGACAGGCCGACCCACACACGGTTCTGCTCGGCCCGTTTGGTGTTGACCACGGCCATGTAGAGTATCATGGCGAGGATGACCATCACTACAAGCTGCACGTAGGGATATAGACTCAGGCTTCTGAGCAGGGTCGAGTCTTCATAATATATATACTGGCTGACGCCGTCGAAAAGCTCGACCTCGATGAAGTGGTTGTTTTTCTTCACCATCTCGGCCAGGGGTGTGTCGCCGCCGATGCTCTTGAGACGCTTTGTCAGATATTCCTTGTTGCGCGGAGTGAGCTCGTCGTATACTGACTTGTCGGCGTCGGTCTTGTCGGGAAGCGAATAGTTGCGGAATTCCGAGATATTAAAGTCGGCGTCGCTGATCATGACAGGTATCGAGTTGTTCTGCGATATTATGGCGAGCAGGAACTCGAAGTCCGAGTCAACGTCGGCCTTTGCGAGCCGCTCTGTGGCGCGGGCCCATATGTCCATACGCTCGCGCTCCTGACGCGCAAGTTCCTTGACAAGATTGTTCGATATGAGCAGAAACACGATGACGGCAATTGCCGAGACTATTATCAGCAGCAGTCTTCCTGTGCGGATCTCCATCTTCATAATCCGGCGCATATGAATGCGGCGACGGCGTCGTCGGTATTGCAGCCTATCACTATGTCGGCTGCCCTCTTCACTTCGGGCAGGGCGTTACCCACGGCCACGGCGAGGTCGGCGGCCTCCATCATGGGCAGATCGTTGATATTGTCGCCGAAGCATACGGTCCGGTCAGCTCCGGTGGCGGCCGCGAGAGTCCTGACAGCCTCGGCCTTGGTGGCGCCGGCGGCAAAAGCCTCGAGTATTCCCGTCTCCGGACCGTATATGTCGTGATAATACTGCGCTCTGACTCCGGGCAGATCCTTTATCAGCATATATGCCTCGCGGGCCAGTGCATCAGGGAGCATGGTGTAGAAGAGCACCGTCTCCGAAAGCGTGTCGGGAAGCGTGTCGGCTCCCGACGGATCGACATGAAACCTTTTATAGGGACTGTGCATCCGCTCCTCCATGAATGCGCGCTGCAGCGGAAGCAGGTCGCCGTTGAGGTGGTAGATGTCGATCATGTCGTCAGAGAGAGTGAATATGAACGTCGATATACCGGCCTCACGGTAAATGCGCAGAAGTCCGGCAGCCGTGTCGGGCGCGAAATGCCGCACATGGCTGTAGTGGCCGGTGGCGGTGTCCCACATGGCGGCTCCGGTCATAACTATGGCGGGAAGCCGCATGTCTACCCGCTGGAGGATCGGCGCGACCGTGGCTGGCGTACGGGCAGTGGCGACCGTAAATAGATGTCCTGCCGCCACGGCTTCGCCGAGCAGGGCGACAGTCCGCTCCGACAGCCGCGCGTCGGGCTGAAGCAGAGTGCCGTCAAGGTCGCTGACGTATAGTGTCTTCATTGTCTTGTCAGGTTACGGCAGGCGGCGTTTGTTACTGAGGCTATGAGTCACGGACGGTCTTTTATCTCCGTGAACTCCACATCCGACACCTGCTCTTCGTTATATTTGTGCCGCGGAGTTTCATCAGCTCCGGCTATAGGGGCGGAACCGAACTCGCGGATCTCGGTGAATTCCACATCTTCGGCCACACTTCTGAGCATGCTCGCGGCATCCTGCCGCGGCGCTCTGTGTCGCCGCGCACGCCGGTCCGTTCCTGGCGAAGCGCCGCCCTGATTTCCGGCGGAGGCGGAAGCCGCGCGGGCGCGGCGGCGCTCTTCCTTGCGCGAGGGCATGCCCATCATGCGGCGCATCATGTCTTCAGCCCTCCGGGCCATGAACATACGGATCCATCTCGTCACATAGGGCGAGATCCAGGGCCATAGAATCAGCAGCAGAAGCAGAATTATTAGAAAGACTCCCATATCAGTTTACTGTAAGCTCGCTTATTCCTCTCCTCTGTCAAACAGTCCGTAGAGCACATAGGCTATCACGAGCCACATAAGTCCGGATATTCCCATGCAGAACAGCAGCACCGGAGCCGTGATGATCAGAAGCCATCTGAGCCTGTTGCCCCGCCAGCCCCAAGTCTTGAACTTAAGCGAGAACAAGCGCATCGGCGAGACCATCAGCAGACTCACCGCAAGCAGGGCTGCAAGCACGACATACCATTCAGCCATGAACTCCGCGCCCTGCAGGCAGAGCGACGAGTAGCCGACCCAGAAGAGGGCGTTGGCCGGTATGGGAAGCCCTATGAATGATGTGGTCTGACGGGTGTCGATATTGAACCGGGCGAGCCTGAGAGCGCCGCAGACCGGTATCAACAGCACAGCCCAGGTCGTCCACTCCGGTGCGCCTGCCGCAGCGAGACTGTAATGCATTATAACCGCCGGAGCCACTCCGAAACTCACCATGTCGCACAGCGAGTCGAGTTCCTTGCCGAGTTCTGAATAGGCATGGAGCAGACGAGCCGCGAAACCGTCGAGAAAGTCTGCCACCGCAGCTATGCCTATGAAAATGAAGGCCCACATGAACGCTGACAAGCCGCACCATAAAGTGTCGGCTCCGCGCGAGGCGCAAAGTATCGCCATCACACCGCCCGCAAGATTGAGGCAGGTTATGGCATTGGGTATATTTCGGGTAATCACGTTCATTTCCGGATAAGTGTGTTCACGTTATGCCGCCCGTTCAGCCCGGGCGGGAAGGCTGTCCCGGCATGAACCGCAAGGCTCATCCGGGCTTCACTATGGCGAGCGGAGTCATGCCGCCCCGGGTGATATCGCCGATCCTGACGAGAATCCTCGCGTCGACCGGAAGGTAGATGTCGACCCGCGAGCCGAACTTTATGAAACCGAGATGATCGTCGATATCGGCGCGCTCGCCCGGACAGGCATATGTGACTATGCGCCGGGCCATAGCCCCCGCTATCTGTCTAACCACAAGTCTGCGGCCATTGTTCATTGTGATGCCCACGGTGCTGCGCTCATTGTCGGTGCTGGCCTTCGGCAGGTAGGCCGACAGGAAGCGGCCGCGGTGATGGGCCACGTAATTGACCGTGCCGTCAACAGGAAACCAATTGGCATGCACATTGAGAGGCGACATGAAGACCGACACCATGATCGCCTCCGACCGCAGCCATTCGCTCTCGAGCACACGCTCCACGGCCACCACCTTGCCGTCGACCGAGCTGACCACGCGGTTTCGGCGCTTGCCCCGGTAATGGCGTTTCGGACATCTGAAGAAGTTGAACACAAACATATATACAACCAGCGACACCGCCGACATAAACGCCGGGATGACGTACGGGGGCATGAAGAGCCACACCGGCACGTTGAGCACTGCCAGCACTATGAAAAGCAGGATGAGTATGTTGGTTCCTTCGTGATGTATCTTCACTTTCAATCCGCCCTTGACAGGGCGCCTCATTTTTCCAATCCGCAAATATACACATTTTTCTTAATATGTGCAAAAATAAGACAGGGTTTCGCCCGGAACGGTTTCCGACGTCTTGACATGACGTCATCGCAACGTGTCACTGCGGAGCATACTGAAAGGCTCCGAGCGACGGCGCCCCGTGCCCGAGCCTGTCGACGCCGTCCATGTCATACATCACCTCCGGTGTGACAAGAGCCGGGTCTCCGGCCGATCTGACGGGAGAATCCTCATGCAGTCGGTAATCGAAGAGATAGTCCTGACGCACCGTGCGGAACAACGGATCCGTTTCCCAAAGGCAGTTGATGAAGTTGTCGTCGTCCTCTCCCTTCGATCCGAGCGAGACATAGCGGAACACGACATCCGACCCGGTCAGATCGCCGGTGTTCAGATCCGCCCGCAGACCGTAGATTATCGAATTCGAAAACCGAGCCCTCATGAGCGGCGCGCTGTTTTCGTCGATATCTTCCGGAAGAACGTGCAGAAGTTCAAGCAGTGGTCCGGAGATGGAGTAGAGGTGATTGTTGGCGATGGTGCACTGCAGAAACTCATGGTCTCCTCCGGCAAGACTCACCACTGAGCCTCCGGCTTCGGAGAAGCAGCATCCATATGCGTTGACCTTCGAGTAGCGCGATGTCAGGACATTGCCCGATGAGTTGTGGAGCCATGAGTTAAGAAGAGTGAGTCTGGTCTGCTGAAGATCGGCGCAGGAGTCTACCGTAAGACCGGCCAGAGTGCTGCGCATGTCGACATATTCTATCCGGTTGCCATGCGAGCCGGCGGCGATACGCACCCCTTTCCACTGGCCCGGCAGAATGTCGTATTTCACATCGGGCAGCACATTGTCGAGGCGGTCACCCCGCATGTCGATCATCTTGCCGGGCCGGCCCACAGCTTCAAGACGCCCCTCGACCACAAGCGAGGCTCCGTCGTGGAAGAGAAGCTGCGCTCCGGGATCGACCGTCAGCGTGACCCCCTTGCAGACCGTAAGCGAGTCGAACACGACATAAGGGCGGTCGGCCGTCAGACGTGTGTCGGCTGTGAGGCGCACATTGCGCAGACGCGTCACGTTCTGGCCGTATGCCTCGACACGCACGGTCTGGGTCACTCCGTTGGTCACGAATTCAAGGTCGTCGGCCACGAGACCGGGCGACGCGCCTTGCGTCTCCGGCATGAAGCATTCGATAAAGACGTAGATCGAATCGCGCCCGCGGATCTCGACGTCATGAAACTCCACACCGCTGACGCCATCGACATTGAAGCGGAATCTTGTGTCAGGGTCTTTGAACTTGATCGAGCTTATCTCCAGACCTTTCGAGGCGCGGTTGAACACGATGAGCCGCGCCGTCGGCGTGCCGAGATCCGTAAAGACAGTATCGAAATCCACGGTGTCGCGCGAGAAAGACAGCACGTCGGAAGATGAAGTGGTCATGGCGTCGTCGATACACGAAACCATGCCGGTGCAAGCCATGATTAAACTTATAAGCCCCGCAAGGGTCAATAGGAAGTAGCGCATTTGTCTCATAACTGAAAAAACGCTCGTGAGACCGTTTTTATTTTTGCCACCATTGAGACGGTTTTTTATTTTTGCAAAATGAAATACATGCTAATTGCCGGCGAGGCATCCGGCGATCTACATGCCTCCCATCTGATAAAATGGATCAAGGAATTCGACCCCGCCGCCGAATTCCGCTTCTTCGGCGGCGATCTTATGGCCGCCGAGGCCCGGCGCAAGCCCGACCTGCATTATGACATGATGAATGTCATGGGATTCAGCGAGGTGCTGCGCCGCCTCCCCGTCATACTCTCCAACATGCACCGCGCCAGAACGCTGCTGCGACAATACCGTCCCGACGCTCTAATACTTGTGGACTACCCGGGCTTCAACCTGAAGATGGCCCGCTACGCACACGGCCTCGGTGTGCCTGTGCACTATTTCATCTCTCCCAAGGTGTGGGCGTGGAAGGAATATCGCGTGAAGTCGATCAAGAAATACGTAGACCACATGTATTCGATCCTGCCGTTCGAGGTGCCCTTCTACAAGAAACATGGCTATAACGTAACGTTTGTCGGCAATCCGTCGGTGCAGGAAGTGGCGCACTACATGGGGCATCTGCCGCCGAAGAAACATTTTGTGGAGCGGCAGGATCTCGACGGCGAACGTCCTGTCATAGCCCTGCTCCCCGGCTCAAGACGCGGAGAGATACGCAACAACCTGCCTCTGATGATCGAGGCGGCGAAGAGATTCCCGGAGTTCCAGTATGTGGTCGGGGCCGCGCCGGCCATAGGCGAGAAATTCTACCGCGAAGTGGCTCAGGACCCGGGCCTCAAGCTTGTGTTCGGCTGCACGCCGACCCTGCTTAAATACTCGCAGGCGGCCATAGTGACATCAGGCACCGCCACTCTCGAGACTGCTCTGATCGGCACGCCGCAGGTGGTGGTATACCGCGCCAACGGCATGGCGATATCATACAGGATCATGGAGAAACTTCTCAAAGTGAAATACGTATCTCTGCCCAACCTGATAGCCGGCAACGAGATCGTGCCCGAGCTGCTTGTGCACAAATGCACCGCCGACTCGATAGCCCGCGAGCTCTCCCCGCTTCTGCAGCCCTCGCCCCGCCGCGACTTCCAGCTCCAGGGCTACCGCACCATGCAGCGGCGTCTCGGCAACGCCGTGGCCGCCGAATATGCCGCCGAACTCATAGTAGATTCCCTCAGAGAGAGCTGACCGCGCGGGCCGGCCACACACTCCCGGCGGTATCTGAACATTATCACTCCCGCAGACGTTGCATAGTACACACATAAACGTCAGAGTTATGGAAAAGACACACAAAGACCGGACCGGAGCTCCGGTGGCGAGCCTTTTGTGCGGGCAGCAGATATCTTCAGGACAGAAGGCGGGGATCTGGACAGGCATAATCCTGACCATCTGCGCCATAGCCATATTCATATGGCTTATTGTCAAGGCTTCGGCGACGGGAGATCCGAGAGGTATAGTGATGATGTCGTCGTTCATCCTGTTTGCCGTCGGATTCCTCTATTTCTTTCTCGCCCGCATCAACAACCCCCGACGCGCATGGATGGTACTATATGTCACAATCCCCATAGCGGTGGCGGCTTTCGTGCTGAGTCTCTACATCTGAGACCCGACGGCAACACACGCCACTGATCGACAGACAGATCGATCCATGAAAACCCGGGGCGGCCCCGCGTGCACTCCACGCAGGGCCGCCTCTCCCGATTTTTAACATTCACTTTAACATTCGGAGTCTAATATTGCCTCTGGCGATTCCGTTTATAGGTTACATCATACAAAAACAATCCATAGTCCGGCAGGCCATGACTCATGTCGCCGGACCGATCACCTGAGCGACAATAACCGGGAGAAAACCCTGCGACGATATATGCGGACAGCGAATCCGCAACTGACGCCCCCCCGTTATTAAAAACATCATGGCAGCGACACCTCACGGCAGGTGCCGCCGCTGAAACTAACACTTTTTCATGACTTAGATATGTTTCAACCGAACCTTGGTCCGATACCGCCGGCAGATGGATGGAATCAATGGGGAACCTATTGGCTCTCACAATGTCAGGCCGAAAACACAGATGTCTAAATTTTGGGTTATATACATTAGTAATTTCTATCGTCCGCACAGCGACGCGCAGGGGCTGAAAGCCCGGCGTCCGGCGGAAAAATCCGGTCGTCGCGAGACGCCCGGATTTTTTATCTTATTTTTTATTGACATTTTGGATTCCGTTTGCTAATTTTGTGAATGTTATGACCGAATACACGATGTTGCCTCCAGATCAGGAGGAACGTATGGTCGAGACTGAGTTCAGAGCACTTCTCTCGGCATATCTCGCCAGCAACCACCGCAAGAAAGTGGAGATCATCGAACGCGCCTACCGCTTTGCCTGCGCCGCCCACAAGGGGGCGCGGCGCAGGAGCGGGGAGTCTTACATTCTCCATCCGATCGCCGTGGCCAGAATCGTCATATCCGAGCTTGGTCTCGGATCGACGTCGATATGCGCCGCGCTGCTTCACGACGTGGTGGAAGACACCGAATTCACACGCGAGGACATAGAGGCGAACTTCGGGGCGAAGATCGCCGATATCGTCGAAGGACTGACAAAGATCTCGGGCGGCATATTCGGCACCAACGCCTCGCTACAGGCACAGAACTTCCGCAAGCTGCTCCTCTCGATGTCGACCGACATAAGGGTGGTGCTCATAAAGATGGCCGACCGGCTTCACAACATGCGCACTCTCGGCTACATGCGCCCCGAGAAGCAGTTCAAGATCGCCGGCGAGACTCTCTACGTCTACGCTCCGCTTGCCCACAGGCTCGGACTCTTCAAGATAAAGACCGAGCTGGAAGACCTTGCCTTCCGCTACGAGCACCCGCAGAAATATGCCGACATAATGGCGAAGATCAGCGAGAGCGAGTCGCACCGCCACGAGATCGTCGAGCAGTTTGTCGCCCCGGTCCGCGAGCGTCTCGACGCAGCCGGATTCAAGTATGAGATCAAGGCCCGCGTCAAAAGCGCATATTCCATATTCTGCAAGATGGAGGCCAAGAAGATACCGTTCGAGGAAATCTACGACATATACGCGGTGCGCGTCATCTTCGACAATGACGACGACGAGAAGGAGCGCGTCAGATGCTGGGAGATATACACTTTCTTCTCCGACGGACACAAGGTGCATCCCGACCGGCTGCGCGACTGGACTTCGGTGCCGAAGGCCAACGGATACCGCGCGCTTCATCTCACGGCCATGGGTCCGGACGGCAAATGGATAGAGGTGCAGATACGGTCGCGCAAGATGGACGAGATCGCCGAGCTCGGCTACGCCGCCCACTGGAAATACAAGACTGGCATCACCGACGACGACACCGAGCTCGACAAGTGGATGAACACCATCAAGGATATACTGGCCAATCCGGAGCCCGACGCCATCGATTTCCTCGACACCATAAAGCTCAACCTGTTCTCGTCGGAAATCTATGTCTTCACTCCCAAGGGAGACCTGCTTACACTGCCGCAGGGAGCGACTGTGCTCGACATGGCTTTCGAGATACACTCCGAACTGGGCACGCACTGCATAGCTGGCAAGATAGCCCACAGGCTCGTGCCGATCTCCCACCGTCTCGGCTCGGGCGACCAGGTCGAGATCATCACCTCAGAGTCGCAGACCCCGAAAAGGGAGTGGCTCGACTTCTGCCACACAGCCAAGGCCAAGAGCCGTCTGCGCGCGCTGCTGCGCCGCGACCCGGCGGCTCTCGGCGAATACGGGCGCGAGCTGTTCGGCGAGCTTCTCGCCCGCGAGGGCATACTGCCCGGAGACGTGCTGATGGACCGTCTGCTCGACATATTCAGTCTCCCCGACGAAGAGGAGCTCTACGTCATGCTGGCCCGCGACGAGATCAGCCTCTCGCCCGAACAGTTGAAAGCCGCTGACCGCAGGCGGGTCTCGATGCTGAGAAAGATGCTCCGCAATCCGTTCGCGTTGCGCAAATCTCCAGCCCAGTCCGGTCAGGAATTCCCCCTGCCGCCTGCCGCCGCCCCTGTCGACCGCAGCAAGGTCTATGTGCTCCATCCCGACGAGACGCGCCCCAACTATCTGCTCGACGACTGCTGCTCGCCGATCCCGGGAGACGATGTGCTCGGATTTGTCAACAATGACGAGCATGTGGTGGTCCACAAGGTGAGCTGCCCGAAGGCCATGATGCTCAAGAGCGGCTACGGATCGCGGCTCGTCGCCACCGAGTGGGGCGGGACCGCCGACAAGTTCATGGCCAGAGTCCAGCTCGAGGGCATCGACCGTCTCGGAATACTCGAGGACATAACGGAGGCCCTGTCGAAAAAACTCGGCGTCAACATACGCAACCTCACGATCGACGCCGAAAACGGCGTGTTCAAATGCCGGATGACTATCCGGACCGACACCACGTCCACGCTCGCACACATAATCAGTTCCCTAAAAGCAATCAAGGGCGTAAAGATCGCCCGCAGAACCTCATGAAATCAAATCTGAAGCCCATATTCATGAATCTCGGGCTCGTGGCGGCGGCCATCACCCTGATTCTTCTGCTTCTGCCTCACGATGACAGACAGTCATACAACTACGAGCTCAACCAGCCGTGGCGCTACCAGTTGCTCACGGCCGATTTCGACATGCCGATCCTGCGCGACTCCGCATCGGCGCGACAGATGCGCGACAGCATCGACCGCGCTTTCGTGCCGTTCGTGCGGCGTGACGCATCGGTCAGCCAGACAAACATAGCGCGGTTCCGCAAGGCTATCTCGTCGAAGCTTCCGGCTTATCGAGCCACTCTGCTGTCCGACCTTCTGACAAGGGCCTACAGTTTCGGCATCGTGGATCCGAAGGTCTATGACCTGATTCACGGCGGAACGCACGGACACCTGCGCGTGGCCGATGTTGAGAACGGAGCGAACGCGGTCCAGACAATCGACGCGCATGAAATGCTCTCCCCTCCGAAAGCGTTCCAGTATATCGATTCCGTATACCACTCGGGGCTGCACGGAGATCAGGCATCGGAGACTCTCGACAATGAAGTGGCACACATGCTCGGGGCGGTGCTCACTCCCAACATCGTGATAGACTCGGTGGCCGACAGGAAGTTCCGCGGTCAGGAATATCTCACGGTCAACGGCGCGCTCGGAGTCATCAAGAAAGGGCAGCGTATCGTAGACCGCGGTGAGATCGTCACTCCGCAGATATTCACCAACCTCAACACCTACATGGAGATCGCCGAGCGCAATCATCATGAAGACAACCGGACTTCTTATTTTCTTGTCGGACAGGCACTCTACCTCCTGCTCTGCTTCATCGCGCTCTTCGCTTTCCTGCGGATCTTCAGAAGCCGTTTTCTCAGTTCGACCAAAAACATGGTGTTTCTGATCTCGTTCATATCTGCTTTCGCCATATTCGCCATCCTCATGTTCGAATATGTGGGCAACGGCATCTACTTCGTGCCGTTCGCTGCTATTCCGCTCGTGATTCTGGTCTTCTTCGACTCGCGGACAGCCATATTCTCCCTGCTCGTCAGCGTGATGATCTCGGCGCTTGTGGCTGTCTTCCCGTTCCAGTTCATCTTCATGGAACTCACCGCCGGCCTCAGCGCGGCATTCTCGATCAAGACTCTCGAACGAAGATCGCAGCTTCTTCTGACCGCACTCTACACATTCTGCGCATATGTGCTGTCGTATGTCATATCCACTCTCGTCACCGACGGCACTCTCGCCTCGTTCGACTGGCACATAATCGGTGCTTTCGCCATAAACGCGGTGGTGCTCTCTTTCGCTTACTTCCTCATTCTCATAATAGAGAAGATCTATGGCTTCACATCGACGGTGACGCTCGTCGAACTCTCGGACATCAACAACCCGCTGCTGCGCCGCCTCGCCGAGGAGGCCCCCGGAACTTTCCAGCATTCCATGCAGGTATCGACTCTCGCTGCCGAGGCCGCGCGTGCAATAGGGGCAAACACACAGCTTGTCCGCACCGGTGCCCTATACCATGATATAGGCAAACTCGACGGTCCGATCTTCTTCACCGAAAACCAGCATGGCGTCAACCCCCACACCGGACTCAATCCGGAGACAAGCGCGCACAAGATCATATCGCATGTCACGTCAGGTCTGAGCATCGCCCAGAGCGAGAAACTGCCGGAAGTGATACGCCACTTCATCTCCGAACATCACGGACGCTCTGTGGCACGGTTTTTCTACAACACGGCCGTCAATGAGAATCCCGAAGGAACGGTTGACCGCGCGAAGTTCACATATCCCGGCCCGAACCCGCAGAGCCGGGAGACAGCCATACTCATGATGGCCGACGCGGTGGAGGCAGCATCGAGAAGTCTGCCTGAATACACTCCCGATGCCATAGGCGCGCTTGTCGACAAGATCATCGACGGGCAGGAGAAGGAGGGTCTGTTCGACGAGTCGCCTGTCTCGTTCCGCGACATACTGACGATCAAAAACACGTTCAAGAAGCGTCTGTCGACAATCTATCACTCTCGCGTGGCTTATCCTGAACTGAGAAATGTCGGCATCACCCAGACCATACGCTGAGATTCTGAAAATATTTTTGACATCTCAGACGTTTAAAAATAAAGCTTCGCGTATATGACCGTTTTTCTGATAATATTGTGCATCCTTCTGTGGGCGGGTTCGATCTTTTGCCTGTACGGACGGCAGACCGTCGCGCCGGCACTCTCCTTTCTGGCCCTGCTCCTGCTTTCGCTCGTGTCGGAAAACGGTTTCCCTCTTCTGCCGATCAACGCCACCATACTGACAGGATGGCTCTGCATGACTCTTGTTGTGACATTCGCCACCGCCATGCAGGCCGAGGCTGTGCGTCGGCAGACACGCGGCATGACCTTCATCATCGGTGGCGGCATAACAGGACTTGCGCTCGGACTTCTCGGTTTCTCCGTCTCGTCGGGCCTTCCGCTGCGCTATGCCGTGATGGTTCTCGCCGTCGCCGCAGGAATCATGTTCGGATTCCTGCTCTACACCAACACTCCCGGAGGACGGCCGGTACGCCCAGGATCAGGCAATTTCTTCAGATACCTGCTCGCCAAAGGTTTCCCGACAGCGATCACACTGATGATGGCCGGGGTAGCCCTTGTTCTCCTCATTGCAGTCAAAAACGTCAACGGACTATGAAATCAGGTTCATACAATATAATCGTCATTCTTGTAGCGGCCATACTTATGACCGCCTCTCCAATCGTCTCTGTCGCCGCCCCGGCGCAGACTTCTGCACAGGCCTCGCGAGCCGCAGGATCATCATCGACCAAAAAGAAATCGACGACAAATAAAAAATCGACGACCCGAAAGAGCAGAGCTTCCTCAAAAAAGAAGACTTCTACTAAAAAGAAGAGAGTCTCGCGCTCCGCCGGCACTGCCACGCAGAACCGCACGGCCATACAGCCCCAGACGGCCACGCCATCAACGGCGGCGACACCTGTGCGCGCTGCCGCAAAGACCGACAGCAAACGTAAGATCGTTGTCGAGAAACCGGATCTTGACGAGATCCGCCGCATCACACTTGACCCGACAAGCAAATTCTATTTCCCGAAACTCAAAAAGAAATATGAAGTCAACGACACCACGATGACTCCCGAGGAATTCCGCAATTTCTATCTCGGCTACATGTTTCAGGAAGACTTCGACCCATATCGCGTCTCCCCCTATTCGAGCAAGACCGACGCGCTGCGGAGCAAACCGTCGCACACCAAGGAGGAGATCGACACCATCACGAAATACGCCCAGCTCGCTCTTGAAGACAATCCGTTCGATCTGCGCCAGATGTCATTTTTAGTACATGTGCTCAAGGAGAAGCGCAAGGACATGCGCGCAAAGATATGGGAATATCGCCTCGAGCACCTGCTGGGAGCGATAAAGAGCACCGGAACCGGCGATTCGGTCGAAAAAGCATGGTATGTAATGTATCCCGAACATGAATACGACATGGTGCAGCTTCTCGGTTACGAGGCCACCGACGCACAGTATATCGAGCCTGGATACGACTATCTGACCGTACGGCCTGACGAGTCTGACACACGCAAGCGCGACAAGTCGGCCAAAGGATTCTACTTCAACGTCATCGTGCCCCAGCAGCAGTATGAGCTGAAGCATCCGGAAAACATCCACGCCGCCACCGACGGCAGTCTGACACCTGATCCCGGGGCCGCACTTCAGGAGAAAACAGATCCTGATGACATTCCCGCCGAATGACTTGCGTCAGGATCAGAATGACAGAAAACAGATCAAAGCCTCATCCCACAAAAATGTTAATTCAGAGGCGGCGTATTTTCGAAGAGATTCCGCAGGTTGAAGAGGGAGTGTTGCGAGCTGCACGACTGATGAGTCCTGGCGGAATTTACCGGAAAGACGCCGACAGAGGCAACTTAAATAAATTTAGTTAACAAAATTATAAATAATGAATACCCCCCGGCGAATAATTTAATTTTTTTTGCGGGATAGGGTCTAACCCAAATAACAATTTGACACAATATGGAAAAGAAAGTCGGACCCGGCATGTATGTCGAGTACTCTTATAAACTTTATGATGACGCCGACGGCTCTCTGCTGTTCGAGACACCCGCACGCCATCCCGACGTGATGGTCTACGGAGTCTCGCACGAGGTTGTCCCCGGTCTTATCGCAGCCATGCAGGATCTCAAGGCCGGCGACAGATTCGGTGTGACTCTTCCCCCTGCCGCAGCATTCGGCGAACGCCATCCCGAAGATATAATGGAACTTGACCGCTCGATCTTCACACGCGACGGTGAACTTGCCGAAGAGGTGAAGGTCGGAGCTGTCCTTCCGATGATGACAGCCGAGGGATACCGCATCGCCGGAACCGTTCTTGAGATCGGCGACAAGGTGAAGATGGACTTCAATCATCCTTTCGCCGGCAAGACCGTCCGCTATGACGGCATGGTAGAGACCGTACGCGAAGCCACTCCCGAGGAACTGACACCGGCACAGGGCTGCGGAGGCGGTTGCGGAGGTTGCAGCGGCGGCTCATGCGGCGACAACGAGGGTGAAGGCTCCTGCGGTTGCGGAGGCTGTCACTGATGACATAAGTATATCACATGACATAAGTATATCACACGGGTGGACGGATCTGAGATCCGTCCACCCGTGTGATATACTTCGTATTTAACCTTATGGCACTCTACTTGCGGAATGACGTGTAGCGCATTCCGGCCGCAGTGGTGTGCAGGTTGGCCATCTTAATGGCCGCCACCGCAGCCTCCGCTCCCTTGTTGCCGAGAACTCCCCCGGCTCGGTCAAGAGCCTGTTGCTGGTTGTCGACAGTCAGCACTCCGAAAATCACAGGTGTCTTGCCGAGAGCGTTCAGGCGTGCGGTACCCTCCGACACTATGTCGCACACATAGTCGAAATGCGGGGTGTCGCCGCGTATCACGCAGCCGATTATGATGACAGCTTTCACATCGGGCATATAGTTGAGAGCCATTGCTGCAGCATTGACAAGCTCGACTGTGCCCGGCACGCTCTGGCAGAAAAGGGAGTCTTCGCCGACCCCGGCCCTGCGCATCACGTCGAGTGCTCCATCGCGCAGGGCTTCTGTCACCGCCGGATTCCATTCAGCGGTGAATATGGCGCATTTGAATTCGCCCGGATCCATGAGACGCGGAATCTCAAGCACGGCTCCGTCAGTGTTCAGTATAGTCGACATTCTCCTTGTTTTCTTCCTGTTCCTCTTTCCTTGACCTACGCAGCCGGGTCTTGGCCGTGCGCTGCACTTTCTCAAGGAATGTGCGCCACATCGGCTCATGAGCCACGTCGGCGTCTATCTTTGCGATCATGCCCAGAATCTCCTGTTCGAGTTCGAGCGTCTCAAGCGACACGGCATGAGGAAGCACCGCCACAAGCAGACGCTTGGCGCGGGCAGCCTCGTTGCGGCTGTGCATCATGACACGCGCCATATCGACGGTCATGCGGACCTCACGGCGTCCGACGCGCCCGCTGCGTTTCTTTGCGAGCTTTATCGCCTCCATGTAGAACCGCACCGCTCCTCGGTAGTCGCCGGTCTGAGCCATCATCTCGGCCCCCTTGCGAAGCGACTCCACAAGCTTGTCGGTGGCTGCGGCCACTCCGGCGTTGACCTTCTCGTAAAGCACTCCGGTGTTGATCTGCTGCTTGGCCAGAAGTTCGAGTGTCTTCTTGCGCGAACGCAGTATCCGTGTCGAAAGCTCCATGGCGAGCACATGAAACGCGCCGAAGCGGTCGGGATCATCCTTCAGCAACTGTTCGAGCACCTTGAAAAGCATCTCAAGCTCCTTTTCGCTCTGACGGTAATCCTTGAGCGCGAAGTGTATCTCCGAAAGGTCGAAAAGCAACACCGCGAGGAGAGCCCGGAACTCCCTGTTGCCATAATCGGGGAAGTCACGCAGTCTGCGCAGCGCGTCGACAACACGTCCGAGCGCGTCGTCATATTTCTCTTCGGCAAAAAGGGCCATGCCTTCAGCCCTGATGCCGGTCGCATCCTCCATGACCGCACGGGCTTCTTCCCCGGCGGGAAGATCATTTGGTCTGAGGGGAATCTCCTTTATAGTCATATCATGTTGTGTTTTATCCTGACAATCAAACGCCTGTCACTGACGGGACTTTACGCCGAGGTATCCCCCGTGGTGACGTTTGGCATATTCCGCCTTTGTGAAACCTATGGCTTTCATAGTGGCCACTACGAGCACATCGCCCATGACGGTCATCATGGTGGTCGACGTGGTCGGTGTCAGCCCCAACGGACATACTTCCGGACTTCCTCCGGTCAGCAGCGACACATTGCCTGACTTCGCAAGCATGCTCTCGCCGTCACCAGTTATAACAATGATCGGAATCGAGGGGTTCAGATGACGCGCCAGATCCACAAGTTCCACGATCTCACGGGTCTTGCCGCTGTTGCTGAGCAGCAGAAGGATATCGTTCTTCTGGATGATGCCGAGGTCGCCATGCTGCGCTTCCGACGGGTGCAGGAATATGGCCGGAGTGCCTGTCGAACAGAATGTCGTGGCTATATTCATCGCTATCTGCCCGGCCTTTCCCATGCCCGATGTAATCAGCTTTCCCCCTCTGACAGCCACATGCTCGACGATGAGATCCACAGCCTCGCCATAGCCGTCTGTCACGGGTATTGCCATCACTGCGTCTGCCTCCTTGCGGAGTATCTCGCGCATCAGGTCGCTAACGTTCTCTTTCATTTCGGTATCGTTTTTTTGTGTATTGTTCTGTAGTTGTGTGTCATGAATCCTTCTCTCCCATGGATTCCTCAAGAGCCTTGCGCCAGTCTTCCGGCAGATCTTTCGATTTTTGTGTCGCAGGATCGAAACTGACCATGACCGTTTCGGCTGCGGCCTTGAGCTGGCCTGTCTCCATCTCGACGATCACCTGCTGTACCCTGAAACTCCTGTCGGAGACCCCCGAGCAACGGCTTCTGACCTCGATTTTCTCGCCGAAAAATATCGGCGACACATAGGCGCAGTCTATGTTTGCTATCACCGAATCCACTTTTTTCCAGTCTATCTTACCTTTCCTTATGCTTTCGAAGAAGTATGCCTTACCGGTGTCGAAAAACGAGAAATAGACCGTGTTGTTGAGGTGTCCGAGTATGTCGATGTCGTTGAATCTTATCTGGAGCGGCACCGAGTGGCGGAACTCCGTCAACGGGGGCAGTTTGTCTGGATTCATCTTTCAAGTATGTATGTCGGTTATTTGAATCTTATGTCTGTTATTACCTGACGCCCCAAAGCCTCGTTGATCAGTCTGACCAGCATGGGGCGGCACATGTTGAGCTCCTGCCTCAGGGCGGCCGCACGCACATAGACAGTCATCAGTCCTCTGCTGACAACCGGACGTCCGGTCCGGCATGCGATCTCCTCTCCGACCACCGACGGCCACATGGCCGCCGCCCTGGTCTCGTAGAGTCTGTCGGTCAGCCCCTGGTCTTGGAGGGTCTGGCGCAGAACGTCGCCTATTGATTCGGGTTCAAGTCTCTTCATATCCCGTTATTTCGCTGAATCGCCCGTCCTCGACTTCGAAAAGGCGGCTTTCCGAACGTATGCCGCGCAGCGTCTCGTCAAGATGCTCGCGGTTGGTGTCGGTTATGAATATCTGGCCGAAATTGTCGCTTCCGCTGACTTCGGTTATGATGCGCCCCACGCGGTCGGCGTCGAGTTTGTCGAATATGTCGTCGAGCAGAAGCACAGGAGTGACTCCTCCCTTTCTGCGGAGATAGTCGAATATAGCGAGGCGGAGCGCGATCGTGAATGTCTTTACCTGCCCCTGGCTGCCGAGCCGACGCATGGAATAGTCGCCGAGCCGCGTCGAGAGATCGTCGCGGTGAACGCCTGCCGATGTGAACCCGAGCGCGAGGTCGCGCGGGCGTTCGGCATCGAACACTTCCTGAAGGCCGCGCTCGTTGAGCACGCTCCTGTAACTCAGCGAGGCTTTTTCGGCATCATCAGAAATGCGCGAGTAGTAGCGGGCGAAATCGGGTAGTATATCTTCGGTCCAGCGGCGGCGGGCTTCATGGATTCCTGAAGCCGCTTCCGCCATGCCGGCCTCGACAGACTCGTAGAGAATCCGGTCGTTGACTCCGGCCCGAAGCATCTTGTTGCGGCTCTCGAGTCCCCGGTTATAGCGTATCAGCCTCGACAGATACGATGGTTCAGCCTGCGATATGACCACATCCATCAGTCGGCGGCGCACCTCTCCGCTGCCGGTGACGATCTCGGAGTCTGCCGGCGTGACCGTCACTATCGGAAATTTGCCGATATGCTCCGAGATCCGCTGATATTCCTTGTCGTTGCGCCTTAGCGTCTTTCCTTTCCCCTTGACTATGCCACAGCTCACCGACTCAAGCGCTCCTGAATCGGACGTGTATGTGCCTTTGACCATCAGCATGTCTGAGCCGTGGCGTATGAGTGCCGATTCGGGAACGGATCTTATCGGCCTCGCCATGCTGAGGAAGTGTATGGCCTCAAGAAGGTTGCTCTTGCCCATGCCGTTAAGACCGAGCAGACAGTTCACTCGGGGCGAGAACTCAAGTCTCGCCTCCGCTATATTTTTGAAATTCAATATGTCGATACTGTCGAGCCTCATAGACGGGGGGGGGGAAATGCCTATTCCTTCTTATTCCTTTATGCCGAACGCGAGGTCTCCGGCATCGCCGAGACCAGGCACAATGTAGCTGTGCGAGTTCACTTCGTCGTCTATGTCTCCGCACCACAGCGTGGTGTCTTCGGGGAAGTGCTCCCTGACATACTCCACGCTCTGACGCGAGGCTATCACGCTGGCCACATGGATCTTCGCTGGAGTCCCCTTGGTGAGAAGCGCGCGGTAGGCCAGCTCCATCGAGCTGCCGGTGGCAAGCATCGGATCCACAAGAAGCAACGTCTTGCCGTCAAGACGAGGAGAGGCGAGATATTCCACCAGAACGTCGAATGTGTCTCCCTTCTCCCTGTAGCGGCGGTATGCACTTACAAACGCGTTCTCGGCGCGGTCGAAACAGTTGAGAAATCCGTGGTGGAAAGGGAGGCCCGCACGCAGTATCGTCGCGACAACCACTGTGTCCGACGGCTCGCGGCATACGCAGCGGCCAAGCGGAGTCTCAACTGCCGTCTCCTTGTAGTCAAGGCGTTTCGAGATCTCGTAGGCCATAATCTGGCCGATACGGTCAAGATTGGCGCGGAAGCGCATCGGATCGTGCTGTATCGTGACGTCGCGGAGTTCCAGCATATAACGGCTGACGATGCTGGGGGTGTCCGCAAAATTGATAACTTCCATCTCTTTGCTGTTTTTCATGAACATCGGCGTGCGCACACGCCACATAAATTTAACAAAGATAATAAATAATTTCCTAATCCCGGCGATGTTGCAGAAGATTTTTACGGCGGGTCTCCTCTATGTCGAGACCGATCTGCCGTGTCAGTTGGTCAAGACTGCCGAATTTACATTCGTCGCGCAGACGCCCGTGAAAGAATATACTGATCGTCTGACCGTACAGATCACCCGAATAATCAAGCAGATGAGCTTCGACCGTCACACTGTCGCCATCGGTAACGGTCGGACATGAACCGACATTTACCACCGCCTCGCGCATCCCACCGGGAGTCATGACAGATGCGGCGTATACGCCTGCACGAGGCAGAAGCATGCCGGGGTCGAAAGCCAGATTGGCGGTCGGGACTCCGATGGTGCGCCCGAGCTGTCGCCCCGGCACCACCGTTCCCGATAGTGAGAAAGGGCGTCCGAGCATGCCTGCCGCCGCTTCCATATCGCCTTCTGCGACAGCGCGGCGCACCGCCGATGAACTGCATCCCTCCACCACGGGAGCCATCATGACATCAAGTCCGAGCGACCGGCCTGCGCGACGGAGATCTTCGTCGGTCATCGTCGCGCCGTCACATCCGAACCGGTTGTCATATCCGAGCACTATCAGTCGCGCGCCGTAACGGTCACGCAGCTCGCGCATCCATTCCGCCGCTGTCATGCGCCTCACATCTTCGGTAAACTCCACACGGCGCACCGACACTCCGCAACCGGCGATCATCGAGTCGCGTTCGCCGGCTCCGGTTATCATCTTCGGTGCTCGGTCGGGCGCGACAGTCATGAGCGGGTGACGGTCGAAAGTCACAGCCAGCGGCTCAAGACCGCGCATCCCGGCCTCTTCGCGGAGACAGGCCAGCACGGCGCGATGACCACGGTGAACGCCGTCGAACGTGCCGACAGTCACCGCCCCCAGACGTTCGCCTTTTTCTCTCCTTTCCATTTAGAGCAGTTCTCCGGCTACCGACAGAAGTGTTCTATCGCCAATGATGCGCACGGCTTTCATGCCGAGACCGCGGGCGGCCTCACAGTTGGCTTCCGAGTCATCAAGAAGAAGAGACTCCGGAGCGTCAAGACAATAACGCCGCAACACGGTCGCGAAAAGCTCTGGATCAGGCTTGCACACCCCCTCGGCGAAACTTGTGACAATGCCGTCGAAGTAGTCTCCGACGCGTAACCCCTCCTGCATGAATGCCCGCTTGATCCAGCCGTCAAACATGATGGCGTTGGTGTTGGAGATCATATATGTGCGGTATCCGGCCGACCGCAATCTCCGCAGCGCGGCAAGTCTTTCGACGGGAAGTGCCACAAGAAAGCTGTCGAAAGCCCGCTCGAACGCAGCGTCGGGGATATGGCCGCCGGTGCGCCGGCGCAATTCATCATAGAATTCCGATACAGTGATGCGTCCTGTCTCGATCGACAGAAACGGCTCTTCCTGTCGATAAAGGCCGAGCATCGAATCCACATCACTGAGACCCAGAGACTTGAAAGCCTCCACACAGCGGTCGCGGTCAAGATCGATCATCACGCCGCCGAGATCGATTACTATGTTTTTCAATCCTTTCATGGCACAAAGTTAATAATTTTTGTTATCTTTGTAAAATAATCGGACTCCCCCGGAACGAGAGGAGACATAACGCAACTTGACATGAGCAACGTAAAGTCAATCGGCATCCTGACCTCGGGCGGCGACGCCCCGGGCATGAACGCCGCCATCCGCGCCGTGACGCGCGCCGGCCTCGACGCCGGATTCAAGGTCTACGGAATCTATCGCGGCTACCGCGGTCTGATCTATGACGAGATCGAGGAATTCTCCACACAGAACGTGTCGAACATCATACAGCGCGGCGGCACGATCCTCAAGACGGCCCGTTGCAAGGAGTTCCAGACTCCCGAAGGCCGCCAGTGCGCCTACGACGTGATGCGCCGCCATGAGATCGACTCTCTGGTGGTGATCGGCGGCGACGGTTCACTGACCGGCGCCCGCATATTCGGCAACGAGTTCCAGATCCCGATCGTCGGCCTTCCGGGCACGATCGACAATGACCTCTATGGCACCGACACCACAATCGGATACGACACGGCGCTCAACACCATCATGGAGTGCGTCGACAAGATACGCGACACCGCCACCTCGCACGAACGTCTGTTCTTCATCGAGGTGATGGGACGCGATGCTGGCTTCCTTGCCCTCAACGGCGCTATCGCGTCGGGTGCAGAAGCCGCCATAATACCCGAGATCTCGACCCAGGTCGACCAGCTCTCCGAGCTTATCAAGAACGGATTCCGCAAGTCGAAGAACTCATCGATCGTGCTTGTGGCCGAATCACCCATAACGGGAGGCGCGATGGGACTCGCGCAGCGCGTCAACGAGGAATACCCCGGCTACGATGTGCGCGTCTCGATCCTCGGCCACCTGCAGCGCGGCGGCTCGCCCACGGCCCACGACCGCATACTCGCCTCGCGCATGGGCGCGGCGGCAGTCGACGCCCTGCTCGACGACCAGCGCAACGTCATGATCGGCATCAAGAACGAAGAGATCGTATATGTGCCCTTCACCAAGGCGATCAAGAACGACAAGCCGATCAATCAGGAACTGATGTCGACATTGCGCCGCCTCTCGATCTGATGCGGCACAGGAGCATCCACCCGACACACCTTGAATCACACATAAAACCCTCCCCCCGCTCCCTGCCGGAAGCGGGGGAAATCTTTTTAGAGCTTGTCAGACCGCGATCTCTGCCCCCGTTTAAGAAACGCGCGCTAATAGTGTTCGAGAATACTTTCGAGCGAGTCTTCGGCCGAAAGCGACATTTTCTTGCGTATGCGGTAACGCGAGGTATTGACCGTCTCCGGACGCACCGACATTATCATAGCTATCTCCTTGGCACTCATCCCGACCCGTATGTAGGCGCAGAGCCTGAGTTCGGTGCGCGAAAGCGACGGACATGCCTCTTTGAGCGACGTGAAGAAACATGGATGAACCCTCTCGAAACGGAGTTTGAAAAAACGCCAGTCATCATCGGCCGAGAGTTCGCTGCTTATCTTGTCGCTGAGCATCTGCCCCTCGTCGCCGGCTATGTCGCCTTTCCGCTCCATGTTGCGGATCTGCTCGCCGAGTTCCTTAAGTCTGGCGTTCTTCTGGGCAAGAAGAACCGTGTTGGAGGCAAGTTCTTTTGTCTTTGCCTCGATCTCCATGCTGTACTGTCGGTTAAGCAGGGTCAGATGCCTGTTTTTCTCCTCCTTGAGATTTCTGTCGCACTCGGCCTTGCGTTTGGAAGATATGAGCAGGAAGACCGACAGGACCAGCACCACAAGCAGAAACGCGCTCACGGCCAGGACAAGAGTCTGACGCAGACGATGCCTCTCCGACTCCTGCTCTATGCGGCGCTCATACTCATGGATCGTGGCCAGATGCTCCACCCGCTTCAGATTCTCGACATTCTCGCGGTGATAGAGAGAGTCATTGAGAAGAAGGATCTCGCGGGAGCACATGTCGGCACTGTCTTTCAAGCCGAGGTCATCATAGCATATCCTCATCTGCGACAGCGCATGCTTACGGTTTGATATGTCGCCGAGTGCGGCGGTCAGACCGAGGGCTGGCCGCAGATAGCCGAGTGCCTTTCTGCTGTCGCCGTCACTGCGGGCGAGTGCCCCCATGGAGAGCAGAGTTATCACTGAGAGCTTGTCGTTGCCGAGACTGCGGCTGATGGCGAATGCGCGCGAGGCAGCCTCCCTGTCTGAATAATCTGAAATCTGGAAACGCGACACAAGGACATTGGCCACATATATGGAGTCATTTGCCACCTGACGGCTCCGATCCAGATCTTTGAGCAAGCCGAGACTCTTCTCGGTGTCACCCATAAGATAGTGGATATTGGCCAGATTAAGTCTGTTCTTGGTGACACAGACTGAGCTTCCTGCCCGGGCGAACGTCTCCTGCGCCTCGCTATAGTTTCGCATTGCCTCGTGATATTCCCCGAGTTCCTGCATTATGGCCCCGATTCCGACCAGGGCCTTGGCCACCCAGAAATCATCGCCATGCTGCCGCAGCTCCCCGATCTTGTCGCGGTAAATGAAATAAGCGTCGGCATAATTGCCTGTGAATCGCAGAAGATCGGCCCTCAGCAACGCGAACCGCGCCTGGTCATAAGGATACCTTACAGAATCGCACATCCGGATAGCCTCGTCGACAAGTCGCAGCGCTGAGTCAGGATCGCTGTGGGCGAGCACCCATCCGCTCCAGTATGAGTTCCGGGCCCGGATCTGACGCGAGACCCGCGCGTCAGACGTCTCCTGTCCGCTCCTTGCCATCGCTCCGAGATCCCTGCGCGGCATGTCAAGAAAGGCCGCGCGCTCCATCATCGAGTCGTAGGCGCCGGCATCGGAACCAAGGGGAGTCCATTGGACCGCCACCCCGTCGGAGGCCGATACTGTCAATACTGACGCAACCAGAAACAATATATAGACAACGATTCTTTTCATATTACAAAATTAGTCTTTTCACACAACAAACCATTTACAACATAAATATTTTCAGGCATTTTTTGATTTTGTACATCATTTGTCTATATGATGTTTTTCGGTTTATTCATTTCCCGCCCTATATTTGCGGCGTTAACCCGATTGTCGATGCAGACAAGGCGTCTGCCGGCGGATCAGATTGTTCAACTTTTAACCGATCGTCATGAATGCCAAGATCAGACTCATCACAGCTGCCGCGACTTTAGCCGCAGCCTTCGTGACCCGGGCCGGAATCTCCGGTCCCCAGATCCAGCTGCCGGAATTACCAGAGTCTCCGCCTCTGCCGGTCATGGATGAAAGAGGCGTAAAAGCCCCGCAGGACACACTGTCCGAAACCGGATCCGAGATCCAGACCGTGCTTGACGCACGCACACGCACGTCGGCGGAAAGCTTCAGACAGCTTCCGCCGGAAGATCCTTCCGTGCAGAACTCGGAGCCGAGTCCGGAAGACCTTAATCCAGTGACTGGATTCTCCGAAGGAAAGATCGGCATCGTCCGGCCCGCACGCCTACCCAAAGGAATGCGTGTGCCTGAACTTCCGGTCAACAACGAGAAGTTTTTTTCGGCCGACCGTGTGCTCGGTTCTCCGGAGATCAACACATATACAATCACGTTCAATGTCACCGGCACATCGGTCAAGACATACAAGGTAAAAGGTGTGTACGGCCAGACATCCTCGACTCTCGCCGTGACATTCGCCGACGATGGCTCGGCCGAGATCGCCGCACAGAAATACATAACCAACAACACGACCTACGGCAACATCTGGTTCTGCCCCGTCGATCTGGCCACAAACACATACAGCCTCACCGACCCGGTGGTCTGCTCGCGCGACGAGGAGGGCAACTGGTCAATGGGCGCATGGGCACTGGTGGTCAACCACACCACCGACAAGGGATATAACGGCACTGTCCTCTTCGTCTCCGAAAGCTCGCGGTGGCTCGTGCCCAACATGACTGCATCGTTCTCCACCACAGACCAGCAGGGCAACGAAAAGGAGAACTCTTTCGAAGGAGCGTGGTTTCAGGACAACGCCTCCGGCCTATGGCTTCTCAACATGGGACAGACTACTTTCGGCCGCGCCGTCAACGTCAGGCTGACACCGCAGCACACAGGCATTCTGTCTCCGCAGTTCGTCAGCAACGCCGGCGGCTATGGAAACCTTTACGCATATTATGCCGACTATTCCACCGGTCAGGCCGACTCGGGACGCAGTTCGGTCTGCACCGTGACCGACGACAACAGACTTGTGTTCGACAATCTGATCATCGCGACCCGCAGAATAACCTCTTCGGCCAACATACGGCTCGCCGCTTCTCCGATAACATACATTCTGCAGGGAGCCGACATAATCTTCCCCGAACCGGTCGAGATCGGCTTCTCCGGAACGGGAACTCCCGCCGACCCCTATCTGATCAGCACACCCGCTGACCTGCGGGCCATGTCGGGTGCCATGTCGCAGCCCGGATATTCGACCGCCCACTACCGGCTCGCCAACGACATCGACATGTCGTCAGAGACTCTTTTCGAACCGATAGGCGACGGCGAGACGCCATTCAACGGCACATTCGACGGAAACTCGAAGACTATTTCCGGACTGACTTACAACGGATTCGGATTCGCATACACCGGTCTCTTCGGCGTGACCGGAAACCGGGCCGTGATACGCGATCTGAACATCAGCGGTTTCAGCATGTACTCATCGGGGGCCAACTGCGGCATCCTGACGGGATCCAACGCCGGAGGATCGATCTCCGGAATCAATGTCACCTCGTCGCTGCTCAGAACCCAATCGGAGGTGGCGGGCGGAATCGCCGGCATGAACACCGGAAGCATCACCTCCTGCCGCGTCTCATCAACGATACAGGGATACGGAGCCAGCGGAGGCATCACCGGCTACAACTGCGGCGAGATCGGCAACTGCCACTACTCCGGACAAATGTCGATGATCGGCGCTCTCAGCACTTCATACCGGCATATCGCGGGAATCGCGGCCCAGACTCTTTCTTCTGCCTCAAACGGTTTCAAGGGCCACATACATGACTGCACTGCAAGCGGAACCATAACCGACGCCACAGGCTACGCCTACATAGGCGGCATCGCCGCCGTGTCTCACGGCTCCAAGACCGAGGACCCCTCTGTAATCGAACGCTGCATAAACACGGCGACTCTCTCGGCCACAGGCCTTGACTGGAACTCCGACCAGACTCTGCCCAAATCGTATTGCGGAGGCATCGCGGCCTATATTTCGTCGACAACGATCGAAGACTGCGCGAACGGCGGCCTTATTCTGGAGACTTCTCTGCCAAAGGTGTTCACCGGAGGAGTGGTGGGAATCGCCTCGCTCACTTTCATTTCAGGCGGCGGCGAACACCGTCTCGGCCAGGTGAGCAGCGTAAGAAGGGTTCTTTCCGCCGGACAGATATACTCGGCATCGGGAGCGGGATGCGGCATCTACGGGGCTGTGCCAGTGCTCGACCCTTTCACTTCGGAAGAGGCTGCGGCCATGATATTCACAGACTGCGTTGCCGACAGCCAGATAAATCTGCTTGAGGATGACACCTACGCCCTCGGCACCGCCGAACTGACTTCCGGCTCGCTTCCTGAAGGATTCAGCCCTCAGACCTGGATCGCGGCTGAAGGCCGCTACCCGGTTCCAGCTTCCGTAAGCGGAACAGACGCCGGAATCCTTCTCGCGGCTCCGGTCGTTCTTGCTACTGGTGAAAACCACACCAACGTCAAGAAAAACTTCAGACTTGACGGCGCGGCATCGGTGAGATGGGCCATACTCGGCACCGACGGAAACCTGACTGAATCCACTCCCTCGCTCTCTATATCAGGTCATAATGCCGTGATAGGATCCCAATATGGAAGCAATTGGATCGTCGCCACACAGGGCGATATAGTCAAAATGCTCATGGTCAGCGTAGTGCCCAAGCTCTTCGAGGGTTCCGGCACGGCTGCGGACCCGTTCCTGATCCGCAACATATCCGACATGGCCACTCTCAATTCGGCTGTCACCGTCTACGGGCAGTCACATCGCGGAGACTCGTTCCGCATGACCGATGACATCGACGCATCGGAAGACCCGGAATTCGTCTGCATCGGATATCCTGTAATGACCCGCCCCTTCCAGGGCACTTTCGACGGCAACGGACACGCGTTCCACAATCTTTCGGTCAAGACAGCTTTCCGTACGGCTTCTGGAGGAGTGACTGGCAACAAGTCGTATCAGTACGGCGGACTTTTCTCTCACATCGGAACGAACGGAACAGTAAAGAACACCGTCATCGCCGCTGACTGCACATATGATGTCTACAGCATGTCAGGCTCGATAGCCGGCATCAGCTTCGGCACAATCGAGAACTGCCGCAACTACGCGGCCATAGGTGCCAACGGAATGGCCACCGGCGGCATCGTCGGCGAGAACGACGGCACCGTGACCGGATGCTACAACGCCGGCACTATAACGATACAGCAAAACGCCATCAAGACCGGAGCCGGCGGCATCGCCGGAGCCAACACCGGACTCATAGACCTCTGCCAGAACGACGGCGACGTGACAATAGCCGACAAAAAGACCTCGGAAGTGTCGGGAGGCATAGCGGCCATAAACTACGGGCGAATAGACCGTTCGGCCAATCTCGGTGAAGTCCGTGCCAACGTCAAGGCTGCCGGAATCGCCGCCACTCTCGGATCTTATTCCGACACGGGCGAGATCTCACGCTGTCTGAGCCTCGGCGCGGTGACAACCGTCAAGGACAACACCAACGGCATGATCGCCAACGAAATCCGCAACAACAGCGTATCGGGTGCAGTCTATGACGCATCGCTCTCTACGGTGGGTGCATCGCTCAATCCGCTGCCCGGCTGCATAGCCCTCTCCACACAGGAACTCGTGAGCGGAGCCGCGCCAGAGGGCATACCCGCCGAGATCCTTGACCTTAAGGAGGGAAGCTATCCGGTGCTCAGGGCTTTCGCCGCCGAACCACGCGCCGCCCTGCTGCGCTCGACCTACATAGCGTTCGCCAAAGGCCAGTCTGTCGCGAATCTCGGTTCCGACGTCGGGCTGCATTCTCCCGAAGGCGTGACATGGAGCGTGTCGGAAAGCGAGTCTTTCGCCATCGACGGCAGCACGGTCAAGGTGACAGTTCCCGAAGGAGACCTCAGCGCAAAGGCTTCTGTCACGGCCGGACTCGACGGCGCGGCGGTGAAGACCTATGCTCTGACATCGCTTCCCGTGCTCTTCGACGGCGAAGGCACGGCAGAGGCTCCCTACGTGATCAGAAACAAGGAGGATCTGGCGACTCTGGCGTCATTCATATCCAGAAACGCCTACGACTGCCTCAACATGCATTACATACTTGACGCCGACCTGACTTATTCGGAAGATGAGGCATTCGAGCCTGTGGGAGGCGACGGAACCACCAAGTTCAACGGATCGTTCGACGGCAACGGCAAGACCGTCAGCGGCATCGTCTACTCCTGCACCACTGCCAAACCGGGTAAGAACACCGGTCTGTTCGGACAGGTCGGCCCGCAGGGCACGATACATGACCTGACCGTGGCCAACACCATGACCGGCTATGCCGCCGGCGGCGTGGCCGCACAGCTCGAAGGCGCGGTCTACAACTGTGTCAACAAGGGAACGGTGGCATCTACCGGAGACCCGGCCGGCGGCATCGTTGCACTGCTCAAGACCGGAGCGGCCATTAGCGGATGCACCAACCTCGGCTCAGTCATGTCGGAGAAGGCATATGGCACCGGAGGAATAGCCGGAAAGGCTGAAGCCGGCTCTCATGTGGCCGACTGCGTCAATAAAGGCACCCTCGGCGGCAATGCCCAGGGCAAGGTGCTCGGCGGCATAGCCGGCATGGCCGGAGGTGAATTCACCGGATGCCGGAATGAAGGCCGGCTTGTATCCGCCTCCGGCAATGTCGGGGGAATCATCGGCAAGCACTCCTCTGGCGCGCTGCTCGAGATCAGCCAATGCGAGAATACCGCCGGCATATATACCCCGAAAGCGACAGGCGTCGGCGGCATCATCGGCGGAAATGACACCGACAAGTCGCTCAACAAGGCTCAGGTCCATATCTACAGCTGCCGGAACGAAGGCGCCATATGCGCCGTGATCGGCGTCGGCGGCATAGCGGGCATCGTCAGTGAGTCCGACTTCATCATGGACAACTGCGAGAACCGTGGCGACATCGAGGCCACCAACCTCGGCGCCAAGGGCTTTGCCGACACTTTTGCAGGCGGTATCGCGGGATGCGCCAACGGATCTTCTGCTGAAGACGCAGGCTCTTATATAAGGGACTGCCGCAACTTCGGCAACGTGACCGCATGGGGCGGAAACGACATCGGTGGCATTACCGGCAAGAACGGCACGCCTGTGACAGAATGCCGAAACAGCGGCAACGTAACGGCATTCTTCGGAGGCACCGACATAGAAGACACGTCAGGGTTCTCTCTGTCGAGTGTCGGCGGCATTTCGGGAAGTGCTTACGGCGCAGTCCGCAACAGCTGGAACTCCGGAACCGTCACAACCGACGGCTGCTGGGTAGGAGGAATTGCCGGTTATACCAACAGGGATATAACCGGATGTGCCAACATCGGTGACGTGACCGGTCTGGCCGGCCCGATCGCCGGAGGTTCCGACACACAGGGCGTGGCGGGAATCGTAGGCCGCATGGGTTCGGTGTCGTATGCCGGATTCATATCAGACTGCTACAACACAGGTGCCGTCACAGGACTGACGCAGGTTGCCGGAATCGTGGCACAGCGATTCGGCAACGAAGCTCAGATTTCTGATGTCTACAACACCGGCACAGTCTCTGCGACAGCATCTGGCGGCACGGCATTCCCAATCGGCAACCAGCGCAGCGACGGCGCAGCGGCTCTTCCCGCCGGTTCGAACGTATATTATCTCGAAGGGTGCTGCGTGCCGTCGTCGGCTCTCGACATGGGGGCAGAAGCTCTTGGCCGAGATGCCCTGGCATCGGCTGAACTCGGCGACGCCTACATACATGCACCCGGGGCAATGCCGGTGCTGGCTGATCTTTATGATCCTGCTCCGACCTGGTTCGAGGCCATATACGGAATAGTCTTCACCGGTTCCGACGACAATGCTTCGGGATCGGAACACGAAATTCTGTATGCCGATTTCGACGGTCTTGAATGGACCTCGTCTGAAAACATCTCGCTGTCGGGCGGCATAGCCACCCCGACAGCCGACGGCACAGGATGGATGCGTGTAACCCTCAGTGAGGACCATTCTCTCTTCAGACAGTTTGAAATCATCGTCAAGGGCCACAATGGTGTCAGCCTTACGGGCGACGATGACAACATCCTGTCGAAAGAATACTTTGACCTTCAGGGCATATCTGTGGCCCAGCCGGTTCCGGGCACACCATGTGTGGAACGCGCCGTGATGAAAGACGGATCTGTACGCGTCAGACGCGTCATGGCAAGATAACGACAGATCCCACTTGTATGCCTAATACAGCAGCCCCGGCATGTGGCGATGCCGGGGCTGTCTTTTGCCTGTTTTTCAACAGGTTCTTCAACAAAAATGCAAATTTATCGGATTTTTATTTTTTTGTTCCGGATTTTTTGCTTAACTTTGCATCCGCATCCGGGTGGTTACCAGAGTGGCCAAATGGGGCAGACTGTAAATCTGCTGGCTTACGCCTTCGGTGGTTCGAATCCATCACCACCCACTCAAGAACAATAACAACACCATTTAGAGCGTTCCTCCTGCGGATCGCTCTTTTTTCATACAAGTGCGTTTCCTGAAGCATGTCTGCCAAAACAGACGGCGTGCCGGCAACGCCGGTTCATCACAATTACTGAATTATGAAAACAATCCACCTTTTCCTCATCTCGGTCATGGCGGCTCTTGCCATAGCCTCCACATCATGTTCGTCGGGACAGTCGGCCGACGCATCCGATCTTATCGCCACCGTGCCTTCCGACGCATCTCTCGTGGCCGTGGCCAATGTCAAGGCAATACTTGAGAAAGCCGGCTGCAAGGTCGACGGAGAGAAAATCAGCCCGTCGGAAAAGATCTCGGCTCTTCTCTCTGCCGGCAAAGACGAGAGCTCCCGCAGACTCGCCGACGCTTTCCTCAACGGTCGCAGCGGCATCGAGCCTTCGGTGGCCGTGATATTCCGCGTGGGATATTACACATATTTCTCAGGCATCGCGGCAGACCCATCGGCACTTAAAAAAGTTGCGGAGAGCGACCTCGGATACACATTCGCCACTACAGAAGGCGTGGAGACAGGCGGCAACATTGCCATCGCGGGCAACCGTTTCTGGATCAACCTCGGTCAGAAATCGATCGACCCCAAGGAAGTCAGACATTTCACTTCGCTCGACAAGGCGTCGAGTTTCGCCTCCGACGCGGCGGCGGAAAATCTCTGCAAATTCAAAAAAGATATCGAGGGACGCGGCAGCATCGCCGGGCTTCTCAACACATCATCGATCCCGTTCGAGCAGCGCGCCGTAATACAGGTGGCACTCCAGACCCTTTATGAAGACCCGGCCTCGTTCTGGCTCTCGGTCAGCTTCGACAAGGGAAAGACCGAGATCACTGCCGATATCTTCAACTCTAAAAACAGTCTTGCGCGCTATCTGCTCCCCGTCGGAACAGTCGACACCGGTGTCATCAGTTCAATCGGAGGCACAGCCGACGCAGTGGCCGCCCTCTCACTCCCTTCCAAACTTATTGAACAACTGAAAAAAGAGGCGTCTGCCAAAGGCCCCTCTGTTTTCGGGGTCTATCTCAACGCTCTTTCAGCCATCGACGGCACAGCCGCAGTGGCGTTCGGGCAGGACGGCAGCGCGCTCCGGGGCGTCGTGTCTGTTTCCGGACAGAACACCGCCGCCCTCTCCTCTTTCCTTTCTGAAGCCGGACTCGATGTGAGGATCGACGGCAAGACACTCCGCATATCCAAAGGGGAACTGGCAGGCAAGACACCTGTGGCCGATCTTGCCGGTTATTTCAAGAACTCGGTCGGTGGCGTGGCCACTTCTGTGCCTCAGGGCACACCTGTCGGCATGGCGGGACTCGCTTCGGCCGGCTCGCTGACCCTCCACCCCGAAGGAAACAGCGTCAGCTTCCGGGCCATACTTGTCTCTGCCGATTCCGACGAGAATTTCCTCGTGTCTCTTGTAAACGCCGGACTCGGGGAATCCGCGCCCGCCCCGACACCGTGCAAGTGATGGAGAGCATCGAGCTTCAGCAAGTCCTCCCCCGGGTGTTCGAATCCGAACGGATCCCCGTTTCCGACATATGGCTCACTTCCGCCCGCTTCTTACGCGAAGAACGTTATCTGGTGGAGGCGGCAAGCGGCGGAGGCAAGTCTTCGATGTGCGCCTATATATTCGGTTCGCGGACAGACTACTCCGGACGAATACTTTTCGACGGTGAGGATACGCGCGGATTCGACATGGCTCGGTGGCAGGAAATACGCCGCCGTCATCTCGCCTATCTGCCGCAGGAACTGTCGCTTTTCCCTGAGCTTACAGCCTGGGAAAACGTCCAGCTCAAAAACCGGCTCACACGATACGCCTCAGACCGGATGATCGCCGAATGGTTCGGGCAGCTCGGCATAGACTCACGGCGCGACACGCCGGCGGGACGCATGTCTGTCGGACAGCAGCAGCGCGTGGCCATAATACGGAGCATCTGCCAGCCTTTCGATTTCATACTTCTCGATGAACCCGTGAGCCATCTCGACGAGCAAAACAACCGCATAGCCGCCGAGCTGATAGCCGGAGAAGCCTACAGACAGGGAGCCGGAATAATCTCGACTTCCGTCGGCAACCATATCCTGATCGATCACACGTCGCGCCTGAAACTATGACCCCGCCTGCCATGGACAGACTTGTAGCCCGCCTTCTGCGCAAAAACACCTCGAAAGCCCGCATTGCCGGCTTCATACTCTCCAACTTCATCGGACTTGCCATCGTGCTCGGAGGACTGCAGTTCTTCCTTGATGCCCGCACCATATGGACATCGGAAGACTCTTTCATCCGCAGCGACTATCTTGTAATCAACAAGAAAGTGACATCGGCCAACACTCTCGGCGCAGCCCTGCCCGGATTCACCACGGATGAGACCGAAGACCTGCGGAAGCAGCCGTGGGTCCGCCGCATGGCGGAATTCACGTCGAACGACTACCGTGTGCTCGTCGGTGTCAGCAGCGGCGGCAGGGGCATGTCTACCTACATGTTTTTCGAATCAATACCCGACGATTTCGTCGATGTTCCCCGCTCACAGTGGCTCTACCGTCCCGGCGACAGCGTAGTGCCTGTCATACTCTCCAAAGACTATCTCACTCTCTATAATTTCGGATTCGCCTCTTCGGCGGGACTGCCCCAGCTTTCAGAGGGACTCATGTCGAGCATTCCCCTGTCTCTGACGCTCACAAGCGAAGACGGCACACGCACAAGACGATTCACAGGCCATGTGGCCGGATTCTCCAACAGGCTCAACACCATCCTTGTGCCACGACTGTTCATGGAGGAAACCAACGCCGACCTCGGATCGGGCAGACCGAAAGCTCCCTCGCGACTGATAATAGACACGAGCAGTCCGGGCGACGTGGCCATAACACGCTACCTCGAAAGCCACGGACTTGAGGCGGCCGGCGACAAATCGGCGACCTCCGCGGCTTTCATGCTCCGTGTTGTGGCCGGCATCATTCTTGCCATCGGCACTTTGATAACCATTCTATCACTATTCATACTGATGCTTTCCATATCGCTCATCATGGAAAAAAACCGCGACAAGATCCACTCTCTCATCATGCTCGGCTATGACACCGGCACCATAGCCGGCCCATATTCCTCAGTAGTCACCACTGCATCGCTGCTTGCGTTCGCACTTGCAGCCACAGGCGTCATAATACTGAGAACCAGCTATATGGCGCCACTTACAGGTATCGGAGCACAACCCGCTCCGCTATGGATAATGCCATGTGTCGGCACGGCGATGACCACACTCATAATCTCACTCAACATAATATCGGTAAGGAAACGCATCAGAAAGTCTTTTAACAATCGTTAATTAACACTGTTAAAGATATGTTTATATCCGTTAAAGTCCCTACAATTGCCTAATTTTGCAACTGATTTGCAAACAGTCACAAGGAGGGACGCCATGAAAACTCACAGTCCGGCACGCCATACAGGGCGACCGACAGCGGCACCCGATCCGGAGACTTCCGTATGCTCTTCCGTAAGGCATTGATTCCGGAACAAAAGAATCTTTGGCATTACCCGCACATAACAAGCAAGTTGACCCGAGTGATGAAACCCGCCATAACTCCAAAGACATAATATATGGCCTACGGTCGCGGCCTTGCGCCGCGACCGTAGGCCACGCGCATATGCGTGCGCTTACCACAAAAAAAAATAATACTAAATAAACCCAATGTAAAACTAAATCACATTCTTGCATGAAGAACTTATGTTTTCATCTGAACAGGAAACTGTGGGTGACAATGGCCGTGCTGCTGACACTTGCATTTCCCTCGCTGGCTCAGAAGATCACTGTCACCGGACATGTGGCCGACGAGCTGGGAGAAGATCTGATTGGCGCCACCATCATGGAAAAAGGCACCTCCAACGGCACATCGGCCGACATTGACGGTAACTTCACCATCAACGTCCCGGCCAACGCCACTCTCGTGGTGAGCTATGTTGGCTACGACCCGATGGATGTACCCGTCAACGGACAGACCAACATCAACATCGTGATGAAGCAGAACGCAACTCTGCTCGCCGAAACTGTCGTGATCGGCTACGGTTCCGTGAAGAAATCAGACGCTACCGGTTCGGTGGCCATCGTCACTCCCGACGATATTGACGCCGGCATCTCGACATCGGCTCAGGATCTGCTCGTAGGCGCGAGCCCCGGTGTGGTCGTTACCACCTCCGGCGGTGACCCCACAGGCAACGCCAACATCCGCATCCGAGGCGGCTCTTCGCTTTCGGCATCCAACAACCCTCTGATCGTGATCGACGGCGTGCCCCAGACAAACCAGAGCAACGCCGGCGGTACCAACGCCCTCACGATGCTCAACCCCCAGAACATCGAGTCGATGACAATCCTCAAGGACGCGTCGGCGACAGCCATCTACGGTTCACGCGCATCCAACGGTGTGATCATCATCACCACCAAGAAAGGTAAGAAAGGTCGTCCGCAGGTGAACTTCGCGGCCAACTTCCACGTGAACACCCCGCGCAACACCCTCGACATGATGAACTCCTCCGAGATCACCGAGATCTACAGGAAATATGGCAACGAAACTGCCAACCAGCAGGTTGACAACCTTCTGCATGCAAACGCCGCCGGCGAAATGGTGGCATATGACACTGACTGGCAGAAAGAAGTGCTCCGCACCTCGTTCTCACACGACTACTCTCTGAGCGTCGGAGGTTCGGCAGGTATTATCCCCTATCGCGTCAACGCATCATATACCGACAACCAGGGTATCCTCAAGACTTCGGGAATGCAGCGTACCACAGCAGGTTTCTCGCTGACACCCAAATTCTTCAACGACGCTCTCTCCATCTCCGCCAACGCAAGCGGATCATACATCCGCAGCCAGCAGGCGCAGGGAGGCTTGGGAACAGCTGTCGGCATGAGCCCCCTCTATCCTGTCATGTATGACTATCCGACCCTCGGCGACACGGGCATGACAATGTTCAACGGCTACTACAATGTGGTTAAAACGACCGGTGAACCGGAGACCCAAGCAAGCCAGAACCCCGTGCAGGAGCTTATGGACGCCACCTATATCGGCAAGACCCTCTCGAGTGTCGGCAACCTCCAGATCGACTACGCTCTCTACTGGGTGCCCGAACTCCACTTCAACCTCAACCTCGGTTATCAGGTATCTAAGAACTGGTCGAACAAGGATATCGCCCAGAACTCCGTGCAGGCATGGCGTAGCAACTACAACGACGGAGCCGGCACACACGAGCACTGGTACGAGCTGCAGCGCAACACTCTGCTCGACTTCTATATCAACTACAAGAAGTATTTCGAGGCAGCCAAATCCGACCTCGACGTGACCGTCGGCTATGACTGGCAGCGCTTCGACTACCACGGCCGCAGCCAGAACGTGATCAGCACCCTCGGTTTCGACAACACCTGGACATCGATCTACAACAACGGCCAGTACACTCTGACTCCCGACCAGGCCACAGCCGACCACATCGGCAAGACTTATGCCAACGCACCCATGTCGACATGGGCCAACATCAACCAGCTCGTGTCGTTCTTCGGACGTCTCAACTACATCTTCGACGACACTTACCTGCTGACATTCACTCTCCGCGGCGACGGTTCGTCACGCTTCTCGAAAGAGAACCGCTGGGGAATCTTCCCTGCAGTTGCTCTCGGATGGAAGATCAACAACATGGCCTTCATGGAGCCGGCACAGGGATGGCTCAACGACTTCAAGCTCCGTCTCGGATGGGGTCAGACAGGCCAGCAGGAGATGGACGACTACTTCCCCTATCTGTCGAAATACACCCTTTCATATCAGAACGGATACAAGTATCTTGACCCCAACGGCACAGGCCAGTGGATCAACCCACTCTACCCCTCGGCCTACAACCCCAACCTGAAGTGGGAGACCACCACTACATGGAACGTCGGAATCGACATGGGCTTCCTCAACAACCGCATCACTCTGGCGGCCGACTGGTATCTGCGCAAGACAACCGACCTCCTCTCATACGTGCCCACCGGCGCGATGAACACCGCCAACATGATGTGGGACAACATCGGCACGATGGAGAATATCGGTATCGAGGCCACTATCGGCGCGAAACCCGTCGTCACCGACGACTTCACATGGAACACCTCGTTCAATGTGGCATGGAACAAGAACAAGATCACCGAACTCCAGGGCGGCACTTCGACAGTGGCCATCTCGACCGGCGGAACAGGATCGTACGACATAGCATACCACATCGTCGGCCAGCCCGCATACACGTTCATGGTCTACGAGCAGGTATATGACTCCAACGGCGATCCGATCGAAAACCAGTATGTCGACCAGAACGGCGACGGTGTGATCAACGAGAGCGACAAGATCATGTATCACTCGCGCGACCCGAAGGTGACCATGACCTGGAACAACAACTTCCAGTGGAAGAACTGGGATCTCGGCATCTCGCTCCGCGCATCGCTCGGCAACTACGTCTACAACAAGCTCGGCTATGACGGCAGCCGTATCTACTACGTGGCCGCAGCCCAGTATCAGCTCGGCAACCTCCTGGCCGACCGTCCCCTCTTCGAGAACTCTGCAAGCGGAACACTTCTGCCTCTCTCGAGCTATTTCGTGGAGAATGCGTCGTTCCTCCGCTGCGACAACATCACGCTCGGCTACACTTTCCGCAACATCAAGGGCAGCGACTTCACGCTCCGTCTCTTCGGCGCGGTTCAGAATCCGTTCGTGATCACCAAGTTCACAGGTCTTGATCCTGAGGAATTCAGCGGTCTCCAGAGCAGCCCGTACCCGCGACCCATCACTACTACTCTCGGTCTCGTGGCTACATTCTAATCTTTATCACCTAATCAAAGAATAGAAAATCCAATATGAAAACCATCAATAAAATATTCATGACATTGGGTGTGGCCGCCGGCACGCTCGGGCTCTCTTCATGCGTCAACGACCTTGACCTCTCGCCCGTGGATCCCTCTGTCACCACCGATGTCAGCAAGAACATGGACCAGGTGTTCGCCGACATTTATCTCAACTTCGCCACTTTCGGAGCAAACGGAGACTCTCCCGTCAAGGATTTCGACGGTGGTATGGCTGCTTTCCAGCGCGCCATATTCACTGCCGAGGAGATGCCCACCGACGAGGCCTGCTGGCTCTGGGACCCCGAGAAATTCGGCCAGATCAACTATGGCTTCGTGACTCCTGACATGCCCTGCGTGTTCGGGTTCTACTCTCGTCTGATCATCAACATCACTCTCTGCAACGACTTCATCCAGAGCGTCAACGACGGCAAGTTCGATCTCGACGAGGCCGGCCAGAAACGCGCCCAGGAGTATGTGCGCCAGGCGCGCATACTGCGCGGAGCATGTTATTTCTACATGCTGTCGTTCTATGAGAATCCCCCTTATGCCGACGAGACCACTCCCGTCGGAGCACAGCCCTCACAGCCTGGCCGTGCCGAGGTCTACCGTCTGGTGACAGCAGATCTTGAGGATGTCGTGGCTTCCTACAACAACGACAACTCCACTTATTACGGTTTCGTAGGCCTTGACGCCGCACAGTCGATTCTCGCCAAGATCTACCTCAACGCAGAGGTATTCTCCGGCACGCCCGATTATGCGAAGTGCTACCAGCACTCGAAGGCCGTCATCGACCGCCTCGGCAAGGGTGGCAAGTACGGCAACGGTCTCGCGCCCACTTACGCCTCGCTCTTCGGCTGCAACAACCAGATGTATGTGGTCGGCAACGGCGGCTCGCCTGTCAACGAGATCATCTGGACAATCCCCGCATCGAAATATGTAGACAACGGCAACGTTGTCGATAACCTGACTTCATGGTCTGGCTCGACATTCATGATCGCTGCCTGGAACGGCTCGAACGGTGTCGTGACAACTGTGCCTTGCCCGACAATGGATCCGGCCTACAGCGGCAAGAAGGGTGAAGACCTCATCTTCACAGACGCCGACGGCACAAGACACATCTACGTGTATATCAGCGACAAGGATAAATATGATAAGGCACTCAAAGAATATGATACCGCCAAATCCGACAACAAGACCGTATGGAAGACTGTTGTCGAGGAGCTGGTGGCCGATGTGGCATATTCGTTCGATCCTGCCGCCAAGGGCTATATGACAGGCCAGTGGTTCAACGCCACCGAAAACTGGAAGTCTATGGTGGCACGCAAGTCGTTCGTGCGCAAATTCGACTGGAACGACGTGGAGATGAGCCAGAGCAACGACAGCCGTGTCGGTTTCTGGCAGACATCTTCTCACGGTTTCACCGCCGAGAACACCTCGCTTGTCGGCGATGACTGGGGTTCGAACGGCTATATCGCTATGAAATACACCAACTGGGCATACGACCAGAACGGCGAGATCGACTATGCGGCAAGCGCGCTTGTGCCGATGACCGCATGCTACGGCGGCGACTACGCGGCTCTCCGTCTCGCCGAGGTATACCTCATGGCGGCCGAGGCTATCCTTCAGGGTGGCGGCGGCTCTCAGGCCGAGGCTCTGCAGTATGTCAACAATGTCCGTCAGCGTGCTTATGGCGACAACTACACTCCCTGGACTTCGCTCAGCATGAGCGAGCTGCAGGATGAACGCTGCCGAGAGCTCTATCAGGAGAACACGCGCCGCACCGACCTTATCCGCTGGAACAAGTGGTGTACCGGCTACACATGGGAATGGAAAGGCGGCCTCTCGTCAGGCACAAACCTGCCCGAATACACAAAGAGCTATCCTATCCCGACACGTGTCATGACTTCATCGTCACTCAAGCAGATGACAGGATATTAATATGATATCAGGTTTATAACCAATTAATTTGAATTATCAGATGAAAAAAATATCAATAATACTGGCTTCGGCTGCCGTGGCACTCGGCTTTTCGTCGTGCTCGCAGGAGGATGAACCCCAGTTTCACCAGCCGACCTCTTTCAGCATAGCTACTCCCGCTCTGCAGAACGTTGAGTTCGCCACCTCATCAGAGATGACCGACGATGCGACTTTCAATCTCTTCTGCACCCAGCCCGACTACGGCTACTCTGCAATCTGCAAATACTCCGCCATCGTGTCGCTCGACCCGGAGTGTCCCGTTGACAGAGTTGTAGATGAGGAGACAGGCGCAGTGTCGATTGTCCCCGTGGCGGGCAAATCGGAAGCGCTCGAGAACATCAACCCCACTTCTGCCGCCATGGCGATCAAGACTTTCGACCTCGGAGTCGCCGCCCTCAGGCTCGGCGGTATCGTCAATGATCCCGATGCCTACGCGGCATCGGCTTTCGCCACCACTCCTGTGAAATGCTATTTCCGCGCAGTGTGCAGCATCGAAGGCATAGCCAACTCGGAAATCGCCTCCGACAATGTGGTAAGCTACAACGCCGTCAAGGTGCAGTATGCCGAGAAGAAGGCAGCCTGGATCTACATCGTCGGCAACGTCCAGAACCCTGAGACCGGCGTGATCGACGACTTCAAGGGCCCGTCGATGGCGAACTACGACCACTACTACAACAACTTCCGTCTTGAGGAACCCACCGAGATGATCGGCCAGAAAATATATGTCGGCCAGTTCAACATCAATCCCAAGTCTGACGATCCCGACCTGACGAACGTCGACGCGACTTCGCAGTTCCGCTTCTTCACCCAGCTTCTCGGATGGACCAACACCACATCGCTCGGCTCGGCCGAAGGTGACTTCTTCGTTCTCCCGATAGCCGACAAGTTCGACGCAGGTTACTCGGGCGACGTCGTGGCCCAGGGTGTCGGAAACTGGGGCGTATGGGTGTCGGAACTCACACCGATGACAGTGGTGGTCGATGAAGTCCAGCTGAAAATTCATGTCAAGGAGGGATTCCACGACGTGACTTTCGTCGGCCGCGACCCCCAGTTCAACTGATGCCTTAACCCCCGGGAGAGACACGTTCCCTCCCGGGAAAAAGCCAAAATCAAAAACAGTAAATAGACTTATGAAAAAAATAAAATTCATATCAGCTTTAGCTCTGACCATGGTGATGGCATCGTGCGACAATTTCGACCTGCCCAATCCTCCCGGCCAGACAAACCCCGAGCCCGACGGCATATTCGAGAACTCCGGTCTGGTGCTCGAACAGGGTGAGGCCACTGTCAATCTCGTCGAGGCCAACGCCGCCAACCAGAATGTGAACGTGGCCAACGTGACCGAACTCATCAACTTCCCCGCCGACTACACTCTCGCTGTCGACATGCAGGTGTCGGGCGACGCATCGTTCTCTAAATTCGCCACAGTGTCGACAACCCTCGTCGACAACGCCGTGATGGTGAATCCCGACATTTTCAACGGAGCCATTCAGGAAGTGCTGACAAAAAAGCCCGGCACTTATGACATCCACACCCGTTTCGCGGCATATGCCGAGCGCGGCACCACCCGCATGCGCCTCGGCGGTCTCGACGCCTTCTACGGATCGCCCGCAGTGTTCCAGGTGAAGACACTCGATCCCGCCAAGGTTCTTGAGGAGGCATACTACCTCGTTCCCTGCGACGCAAGCGGCAAACCCGCCATGGCGAAAGCAGTCAGGATGAACAACACTCTGGGCGACATCAGCTCGTACGACAATCCGGTGTTCGCCATCAAGACAGAGGTGACCTCAGCCGACATCGACAACGGCGGCTACAGATGGATGATCGCACCCCAGTCGGCAGTGACAGCAGGCAACACCGACGGTGTGCTCGGCTGCAACCCCTCGCCCGCGTCTGACCTCGCCGGCAAACTCGGCGCCGGCTATGCTCCGGGCGTGATCACCCTCCTCGGCGACGTGCTGGTGACTGTCAACGTGCTCGATGACTCCTATACTGTCAACTACGCGTTCGAGACACTCTACCCCTTCAGCGGCCGCACAAGCGCCGACAAGGTGATGCGTCTCTACACCGACAACTACATCAACTACACCGGTGTGACAGCCATCAACCAGCGCTGGACTCTCGGTGCACAGCCCGACAAGAACGGTCCGGTCATCTTCCGTCAGGATCCCAATTCCGAGCAGGAGACAAATGAGGAGACAGGAGCCGTGACCGGCAAGCTCACCAACCTCGCCGATGGAACCGATATCCGCGCTCCCTTCGCCGGCAACTGTCTCTACTGGGTGGAGGTCAACCTTGTCGAGCTCGATTACAGCATCTCGGCTATTGAGACTCTGTCGGTGATCGGCAGCGGCAACGAATGGGATCTCGCGACTGCCACAGAACTCAAGCCCTCTTCCGACAAGAAGATCTGGACTGCCGAGAACGTGGTGATCGGCGACGAGTTCAAGATCAACGCAAACGGCGCGTGGACGATCGGCTTCAGCGGAACATCAGTGCCCGACGCCACCGGCAAGCAGGTCTACAATGTCAACAAGCAGGACGGAGGCGCAAATCTCCAGGCCGTACCGGGCACCTACAAGGTGACTTTAGACTTCAGCACCAAGCCCTACACTGTAGTTCTTGAATAATTCCACTTCATTATATCAGAAAGCCCGGCTCCGCAAGCCGGGCTTTCTTTTTTTAAGCAAACTCTAAACTCGGTTCTCCGTGAAAGTTAGAGAAACGGTGGCAGATGAATATAATTTCACACTTCATTAAAAAATTTGTTAAATTTAGGCTAAAATTGTTGCAATTCACAACAATTGTCATTAACTTTGCAGCGAATTCGCGCCGTGGGAACTCAACATTCAGATTCTTGCCCCCTCCGATTCAGACAGCAACTCTGCATAAAACTAAAAATCAAATATTAACCACAAAATCTAAAACACTTCGATTATGAAGAAAATCTACGCTCTTGCAGCAGTAGCCCTCATGGCTATGTCAGCTAATGCCCAGAACGGCGCTCCCCTCTACGCAACAGGTGCCGGCGATTTCCCCGGTGGCGAATGGGCTCCCGCAACTCCCTCAGAGTTCGTTTACGCCGACGGCGTCTACACTCTTGAGATCACAAACCTCACTCAGATCAAAATCTCGACTGTGACCGGAGCATCAGATGATCCCGAAGCAGACGCATGGACACTCTTCAACGGCGGCGCATATGACTGCGGAGAGGAAGGCTATGGCAACAAGCAGGGTGTGGCAGTGGCTCTCGTGGCTAATCCTAACGCACAGAACATCGCTGCTCCCTGGAAAGGCGACTACACTATCACAGTGGCCGGCGACCTCTCTACAATCACACTTTCGACCGAGACTCCCGAACCCACCGGTCTGACTCCCATCTACTTCCGCGGTGACATGAACAACTGGGGCAACGACGGAAAGGAAGTTCTTGACCTCTGGAAACTTGAGGAATTCCAGGAAAATGTCTACAAGTTCACTTGCGCAGAAGGTCAGGCTATCCTCGCAGGCGAGACTTTCAAAATCGCTGACGCCGACTGGAACAAATACAATGTTGGAGGCAACAACGAAACAACTCCCCTCAACGCCGACTATCAGGTATACAACGGCGGTGATCCAGCCAATATGACTCTTGAGGCAGAGTGGAACGGCGTGGCATACCTCGACCTCCGCGATGCAGCCGAGAGCTACATCTGGTTCTCGAACGACAAGGACGCTCTTCCCGACTGGGATGTATTCTCTGGTGTAAGCAACATCGGCAGCGAGAGCAACGAGGCTCCCGTTTACTTCAACCTCCAGGGTGTTCGCGTAGCCAACCCCGAGAACGGCCTCTTCATCGTCGTTAAAGACGGCAAGGCTGTGAAAGTTGTGAAGTAATCACACCTTACGCAAATATCAAAGGCGGTTCCGACCCGGAGCCGCCTTTCTTTTTGTCTGACCGGGAGCAGCGCCTGGCCCTGACACGCGCTCATCACTGACCTCAACCCGATGGCAGTAATAAACCGATATGCGTATCGGCCTTCGGCCAACGCCTATCTTTGCCGCAAAAATGCCGACAACAATCAGAATACCGCTGACCGGTAAGAATTCCACAGTCACACCCTACTACAATCCTGACGCGCCTCCCGTCGTGCCCGACGCACCGCCGTTCACGCTGCCTGAAGCCCGACTTACACTCTCTCCCGCCATAATCGGAGAATACAATTATTCACGCTACGCTTTTCCCGCCACAGAGATCAGTGTCAACATCCCCGACGACGACCTTGAGGCCGTGCGCGCATGGTTCGGACAGACCGCAACCGGAGTGACCGCACCGGGCACGACACTTGTGAAACGCATGACCGAGGCAGTGATTCCGGAAATAAGGCAATTCTACACCGAAGCAGCGAGAGCGTCGCTGTTCACTCGATCGTTCCGCCTCGGATATGCTATCAGACTCGACGACGGCACACACGTGGCCGCAGCCGCTCCGCGTCTTGTCACTCCCAACGCCCGCGCTCCGCTCATGGCCGTGCGCGAGCCGGTGCTGTCGGGCAACACACTCCGCACCCTGACCGAAATCATGAACATGCCGATGGAACTCACGTTCTCGATCCCGGCGTTCGAAATACCGGCGGATTACGCCTCACGTGTCAGTGCCCTTGACATATACGCCACCCGCCAGTGCGACACGCTCGCCGGCGACGAGACCGTGAAGGCGATCCGCACATACTCTATATATGGGGAGAATGTGCCGTGCTGGCACTATTCTCGCCTCGCCGAAGATCTGGTGCGCGAGGCGGCTGAAGCCGACAACGCGTTCCGAATCATCGGATCACTGCCGGCGAAAGAGGCTGCAGCAGGCATAAACGCTCTCAGACTCCCCTCCAATTTTAAGAATCTCGACAACTGGGACAATTATCCCGCCATCGACGTCGGCGGCGGCAGCGGCGTCACATCGCCCGAGTCATCACACATACGCATACTCACAGCCCCGCTCGACCTCGGCATGCCCGACACATTCAAAAGGATACGCGGGGTGACGGCACGAGGCATTTTTCCGCGCGGTGCAGAGGGAATACGCGTGACTCTTCTGCGCTCGCACCACCGCGACGTCTGGATTCCCGTGGCCACTGCGACAGGGGCGCACATCCGCCTTCTCAGAGCCGTGCGCTCACGATGGTATCAGGTGGAGATCACCGCCCCCCGGGGTTCTGTAGTGGACGCTATTGTTTTTGAAGTCGTGAAAGCGTGATCCTCGGAAAGGCGTCGATGAAACTGCCGGGGGTGGCGTTGAGAATCTCGACAGAGCGGCGGTCGGTGTAAGCCTTCAGATTGTGATAGCTCCTGAAAGCTATCGCATAATTCTCGTAGACCTCATGAATGCGGACGTTGCCGAAGATCTCTTCGGCACGCCGCAGCTCCTTCTCGTCATCTTCGTAGAAATGGGGCTGGACAGACACTACCCGGTTGCGGTCGGTAACCCACAGAGTGCGGCTCCAGTTGTGGTCCGCGCCTATGAGGACTATCCGGCGGAAACCCTCGCGCATGGCCGACATAATCGACGGAATCAGCACATTGCGCGGACGCGGCATGGCGAGGCCGGAATCATAGACCGGCCGCATGAGCCACCGGAAACCCTCGCCGGGGGTGAGATTGTAATATTTCACAGTTACGTTGGAAGGGAGACGCCCCACCTCCTCCATGCCCCGCGATGTGGCGGGCAGAAAAAGCGTCATCGGCCAGTCGACAGCCGCGAGAGCGGACCATAGCGCGGGCACGTTGCCGGTCTTCTTCTTCATGAAGAACGCTATGTCGGCAAGTATGTAGTAATCGGGGCGCAACTCTCCGAACTCCGGTGCAAGCGCCGAGAAATTGACTGCCATGCGCGGAAAGGCCATCAGGGTCTCCATATCGTCGCGCATGGCGTCGCGGAGCGAGGGGCCGTTGCCCATTATTATGATAGTGTCTTTAGTCTCGCGGTTGCGCGGAGTCGGCCTGCGCGACATCAGCGCGATCTTCACTATGGTTGCGAGCGAGGCGGCAGCCATTCCCATTCCGCTCTTTATCTTCTCAAGTGTCTTCATTTTTCAGTTCTCATAGGGATAATCCTTGCTTCTGCGCGCTATGACCTCGATCGTGTCATGGAATTCCATGCCGGTGGCCTGCCGCACACGGGTGTTGTCGAGCACAAGCGTCCGCGACACCTGTTCGAGCGAACCGGGTCCGAGGGCGTCGGCCACCCAGGGCACACTCCCCAACCACCGGTATGCCGCCGAAGCCCAGCGAGGCGGCAGGTGGGGCATGCGCTTCACAGCCCCTGCATTGGCACTCATGGCCTCGGCAAGCGCGAGCCAGGTGTGGGTCCGGCCGTCGGAAATATTGAATATGCCCGGCCTACCGGCAAGACACACCATGGCGCGGGCCACGTCGAGAGCCGTGACCGCCGACATCTTCGAGTTGTTGCCACGGATATGCACGTAGCGACCGGCGACTACCCTGTCGAAAAGCCGCTTCATGCTCCCGTCGATTCCGGTGCCGAACATCAGGGCCGGACGCACCACCGTCAGCACGACTCCCCGACCGGACGCCCACTTCTCAAGCAGAAGCTCGGTGCGGGCTTTCGAACGGCCTGCCGCGCTCCACGCGAATGTGGGCCGTGTCTCGTCGACACCGTCGCCGGCGTCAGGACTGTATACTTGCCACGAGCTGACATATACCAGCCGGCCAGGCACATCGTCACCAAGCGAATCGAGAAGCCTCCCGGTGGCGGCGGTGTTGAGTTCCTCGGCGCGGTCATCCTCTTCGGTGCCGGCGCAATGGAAAAGCGTCAGCTCCGGCTGAGGTGCCGACGACTTCAGAATATCGTGGAGATACCGGCCCGGAAGTCCCGAAGCGCCGGTGATCATGTAGTTTCCTTTTAAATCCTTAATAATATCCAAAACTGCAAAAATAATATCCAAAACTGCAAACAATTTAATGCAAAAGTAATTACTATTTGGTAAAGTAAAAAACCGTATGACCAAAAATTTGCATCACCTGCAAGAGCATGTCTCCCGAAGGCTGGCGGCGAGAGCCGCCGCACAACGTTTAAAATTAGTTAACGGGGCTGCAATTAAAGAAATTTTTCCTTATAAAAGACATCCGTTTGAATAAAATTTAGTAAATTTGCATGATCAATTCCTACAGGAAGAAATCTCTACTACAGGTACAGCCCGCGGCGGGCGTAAGACTTAAAGCAAAAACTTGAAATAAAATATAAACCCAATTTATTTAACAGTACATTATGGCAACTTTAGATCTGTCCCAGTACGGCATCAAGGATGTGAAGAAAATCATTCACAACCCCTCTTACGACGAGCTCTACAAGGCTGAGCTCGATCCGAGCCTCGAAGGCTACGAGAAAGGCTACCTTACCGACCTCGGCGCTGTCGATGTGTTCACAGGCGTCTACACAGGCCGCTCGCCCAAGGACAAATATCTCGTGAAAGATGAGGAGACCGAGAACACCGTATGGTGGACAAGCGAGGAATATAAGAACGACAACAAGCCCATCGACACCAAGGTGTGGGACGAGCTCCGCGAGAAAGCTGTCAGCGAGCTTAGCGACAAGACTCTCTACGTTGTCGACCTCTTCTGCGGTGCCAACAAGAGCACCCGCATGTGCGTGCGCTTCATCATGGAGGTGGCATGGCAGGCTCACTTCGTGACCAACATGTTCATCCGTCCTTCCGAGGAGGAGCTCAAGGAATTCAAGCCCGACTTCGTTGTCTTCAACGCATCGAAGGCAAAATGCGAGAACTACAAGGAGCTCGGTCTCCACTCCGAAACTGTGGTTGCCTTCAACATCAAGCAGCGCGAGCAGGTGATCATCAACACCTGGTATGGCGGCGAGATGAAGAAGGGCATGTTCTCGATGATGAACTACTTCAACCCCCTCCGAGGCATCGCCTCGATGCACTGCTCCGCCAACACCAACATGGAGGAGACCTCGACAGCGATCTTCTTCGGTCTTTCGGGCACCGGCAAAACCACTCTCTCGACAGATCCGAAGCGCAAGCTCATCGGCGACGACGAGCACGGCTGGGACGACGAGGGCGTCTTCAACTACGAGGGCGGCTGCTACGCCAAGGTGATCAACCTCTCGAAAGAGAACGAGCCTGACATCTACAACGCCATCACCCGCGACGCTCTGCTCGAGAACGTGACCGTGAAAGAAGACGGCGTCTGCGACTTCGCCGACAAGAGCGTGACCGAGAACACCCGCGTGTCTTATCCCATCTACCACATCAAGAACATCGTTAAGCCCGTCTCGAAAGGCCCCGCCGCAAAGCAGGTGATCTTCCTTTCTGCCGATGCATTCGGTGTGCTTCCTCCTGTGGCTATCCTCAATGACGAACAGGCTCAGTATTACTTCCTGAGCGGCTTCACCGCGAAGCTCGCCGGCACTGAGCGCGGCATCACCGAGCCGACTCCGACTTTCTCGGCTTGCTTCGGCCAGGCCTTCCTCTCGCTCCACCCCACAAAATATGCCGAGGAGCTCGTGAAGAAGATGCAGGCCAACGGCGCAAAGGCTTATCTGGTCAACACCGGATGGAACGGCACAGGCAAGCGCATCTCGATTCCCGACACACGCGGTATCATCGACGATATCCTTAACGGTGACATCGAGAAGGCTCCCACAAAGGTGCTCCCCTACTTCGACTTCGTGATCCCCACCGAGCTCCCCGGAGTCAACACCGGCATTCTCGATCCGCGCGACACTTACGCTGATCCGAAGGAGTGGGACGAGAAAGCGAAGAAACTCGCCGATATGTTTATCAACAACTTCAAGAAATTCGAGACCAACGAGACGGGCAAGAAGCTCGCCCAGGCTGGTCCGAAGCTCTAAGAAGTCTGTCACCACTGATATAAGAAAATCCCCGCATCACATGACGCGGGGATTTTTTTATCGTGATTCCTGACCCGGCTTCTGCACTGATCCGGCAGAGCGGAAAGAGAGACTACGGATCAGACAAGGAACTTGTTGCGCTTGTAGACCTCACGGAACTCCTTGGGCGTACAGCCTTTGTTCTTCTTGAAGATACGGTTGAAGTTGGAGACGTTGTTGAATCCGGAGTTGAAGCATATGTCGGCGATCGGCGTGCGCGTACTGACGAGATCGCGCGAGGCCACGTCGAGACGGATGCCGATTATATAGTCGGAGATCGAACGGCCTGTGCGAAGCTTGAAGAAACGGCTGAACGACGATGGCGACATGCCGGCCATCTTGGCGAGGTCGTTGAGTCGGATCTCGTTGCGGAAGTTGGCGGCGATATACTCTTGTGTCTTCTTGAGACGCGCGTTGCTTACAGACTGGTTGGGAAGCCCGGCCTCGCTGCTGCTCGAAAGCTGACGGCCCTTGGGGTCGATGGCCATGACATGCAGGATCTCTATGAGCTTCATCATCTGGTAGAAACTTGACGGGGCACTGAGAAGCTCCTCGATGAGGTGGTAGACCTTCATGATGCTCGACATAGGGAAAGCCACACCCTTTGCGGCGTTGTCGAGAAGCGTCTTGACAGACTGCATCTGCGTGCGGCGGAGCATCTCGTTGCCGAATATATCGACTGGAAACTGGATGGTGATCTCGCGTATGTAGCCGCTATTGCAACTGTGCTGCTCCCATCCGTGCTCGACTCCGTGACCTACGATGCAAAGGTCAAAGTCGCCGACCTCCTCGATCGAATCTCCGACCACACGACGGGCACCTGCGCAATTCTCGACAAAGTTGATCTCGAACTCTGCGTGACGGTGCACGGGAAATGTGAAGCTGTCTTTCGTGCGGTCCACCACATAAAGAAAATCGCATTCTGACAAAGGCGTCACTTCTGTAGGAATCTCGCCGACATGACCCAGCGGGTAAAGGGGTGTTGTACTCATTGTTGAATTGGTATTAGATTTTGGAGCAAATATAATAATAATATGCCTATCCGCAAAAAACTTCTCTTCGGTTTTTCAATAATTTTATCATTATGGCGTAAATATTGTGTAAAACCATAAGAAAAGAGCATGACTGACTATACCGCCGATATGTCGAGAAGACGGATTCTTCTGCTTCTGACCATCATTTGCTGCCTCGCGCTGCTTCCGTTTCTGGGACTCGCGGATTTCAACACCAAAGGGGAGCCTCGCGAGGCCGTGGTGGCGTTCTCGATCCTCGGGCAGGAGAACTGGATTCTGCCGACCAACAACGGCGGAGAGATACCTTATAAACCGCCATTCCTGCACTGGTGCATCGCGGCCGTAAGCATGCTCTTCAACGGCGGCGAGGTGAATGAATACACCTCGCGGCTTCCGTCGGCTCTGGCGCTTACGGCCATGACCGGTGCCATATTCTCATTTTTCGCAAGGCGGCGCGACACCATGCGCGCGCTGCTGACGGCTCTGGTGACATTCACCGCGTTCGAGATCTATCGCGCGGGCATGAACTGCCGCGTCGACATGATGCTAACCGCACTGACTGTCGGCGCGATCCTGATGCTCTTCAGATGGTGGGAGAAAGGAATGCACGGGGTGCCTGTATGCGCTATCCTGCTGATGAGCGCGGCCACACTGACCAAAGGACCAGTCGGCATCATTATACCCTGCCTCACCGCCGGTGTCTTCATGCTGCTGCGCGGAGTGCCTTTCATCCGCGCCTTCATGTGGCTGTCGCTCTGGGGAGTACTGTCGCTGATACTGCCGCTCTGCTGGTATGCCGCGGCTTACCGACAGGGTGGTCAGGAGTTTCTCGATCTCGTGATGGAAGAGAATTTCGGGCGCATGACCGGCACAATGGCATATGAGTCGCATTTAAACCCGTGGTATTATAATCTCGTCACTCTCACCGCCGGGTTTCTGCCATGGACGCTCGCCACGCTCGCCGCGCTCTTCATCATACCCCGGTCCCGATACGCCGCCCTGCTTCATCCGCGGAGCGGCACGTGGCGCAAGATGCGCGACGCTCTGCGCCGCATGCCGGCATGCACACTGCTCGCACTGACCGCATCGGCGGTGATATTCATATTCTACTGCATCCCGGCGAGCAAACGCAGCGTATACCTTATGCCGATGTATCCGTTTGTGGCCTGGTTCATATCAGAGATGCTGATATGGATGTCCGGACGACGCCCGGCATCGGTCAGAGTGTTCGGAGACATTCTCGCCTCACTCGCCATGCTTCTGCTGACAGTATTCATGGCGATAAGATTCGGACTCGTGCCCGACTCGATAGCCGGACACGGCAAAAGCGCGGCACAGACTGCCGCCATGCTTGAATCGCTGCGCACATTCGGAGGGGCGCGGGCATGGATGTTTGCCGCCATGTCGCCGATATGCGCCGTCATATGGTGGGCGCGGATACGGCACCGGGCCGCCGGCGCGTGGCTGCCGCTCTCAACGGCTCTTCTTGCAGTGTCGCTCTACATGTCGCTGAGCGGCTGCTACCAGCCCGCAGTGCTGCAGGCAAAATCAGTGAAAAACATGACCGGCGAGATGACACATCTTTACCCCAACATGCCCGGGAAAGTCTACGAATTTCTTGCCGCCGCCGAGAATGCGAAAGGAAATCCGGTCCACTTCTTCGAGGTCAACTTCTACATGGGCGACAAAGTGCGCAATTTCCGCCGTGAGCAGCCGACAGAAGGCTACCTGCTCATCGACAAAGGAGACGCAGCCGACTACCTGCCCCGCTTCGAGGAAGAGGGATACCGCTTTACGGAAGTCTATACCCCCGACGCGGGACTGCCACGCCACACCCCGCACCTCTACCGCTTCACCCGATAAGAAGATACTGTTCACTTCCTAAGAATTTCCCACCACCTCCAGATAATAAGACACCACTCTAAATCGCCCGAAAAAGCGAAAAAACTGAACACCCCAATAATTTTATACAAAAAATTTGTATTTCTGAAAGAAAAAAGATAGCTTTGCCATATCGTCCGCGACACCGCAGATGTGCGTGAATTGTAGCGGACAAATAAATATCAATAGCGTTTATCTACGCTTGTTCTTGACTCTTGAGAACTTCGCAACTTCTACGGTACAGTCAAGGACGAGGCAATGATGGATGTCCGTTGTATGTGATGACAATAGGCATGACTTTCGCGAGAAGGTCACATGTCGTCGTAGACATAATATACAAGCGTGGACTTCTGCGTTGCTCGTCTTTCTGTACCGGACAATGCGAAGGTCTTCAAGAGTGGGACGAGTATCGGATACAGACTCCTACGCTTTTTTGTTTTATTTAAACCCTCAATCCGTAGAGTCTATAGAGGGGTACGGCCAAATCCCATGAATATCTCGAATGCGACAGACTCCCTAATGCGGGCGCAAGGATATTATCAGTATGGGGAATATTTATAGTCTGCCGGAAGACACAGGCATGCTGTGACAAGACACCAAATTCCCGCTTGCCGGAAAGACCGGACTTAAGCGGAAAGTCTAATATTCCATCATACTTATGTTATGCATATCATATCCAACAACACACTTACAGCCGGCATCGCGGCGATTATGGCCCTGTCTGCGTTGCCGGCATTCCCGCAGACATCGGGACTGACATCAATAGACATTGCCTCAGACTATCAGAACATATTCAATGTCAGACCGCTGCAGGAAGCCGGAGATACCGTATGGATCAATTCTCCGGCAAGATACACAAAAGGGGGAGTCACCCTGATATTCCCTTATACGACAGATCCATCCGAGCCGGATTCAAAAACAAGAGTCTATCTCGAGAACAATGCCGACGAAGGTGTCGTGCTTAATGTTTACGAGGCTGCCAAGGTAAACATCGAGGTCGCGGAGGGCTACGGAATTCCATATATGGAGATCAACGGATCAAATCCGGTACAGAACAATGCCTCCAATCCTCTTGCACCCTCTTCTGGAACACTCGCCTTCATGGAAAAAGGATCCGACAGCTGGTGGAGATCCTGGAAAGACAACGCCGCGCCCTCGTTCGTGACCATCAAGGGAAACAGCAGCACATGGTTCAAGGGATTCTACGTAAAAAGAGTCGACATGGAGGAATATGTCCCCGTGCCCTCCCTTTCAATGCCTTCGGGCAATGTGTCCGGATCGTTCAGCCTCTCAATGTCGTTTGATATCAGCGCGCCTGAGGGGAGCGTGATATATTATACGCTCGACGGCTCTGATCCGATGAACTCCGAAACCAGCATTCTCTACACCGCTCCGATAGAAATATCGACGACAACAGAGGTCAAGGCCCGCGGATATAACGAGGAATACGATTATTGGAGCGAGCCCGCTGAAGCCCGATACACATTCCCGACCGTGGCGTCAGACTTCATGTATATATTCGAGAACTGCGAACCCAAGGCAGAGGTTGCTCTCGAGGGCACTTTCTCCGTAGTGGCGAACTATATCTATTCATCGGCCTCCAGTTCAAAGGTCAACAATCTTGTTCTCCGTGACGCCGCAGGCAATATCGGCGTGCTCAAACTTCCGAAGGAATATCCGGGAGCCGACAGCGAGATCAGGAATATCGCAGCCGGAGAGACCATCACAGGATCAATCCGCGGAGTATATACCGTGATACAGAACAGACATGTGCAGATACAGGCTTCCGCCGATCCGGCGATAACGGTCACTTCCGGCGAACTCCCTGTCCCCGAAGAAATCACAACCGACGACATAAAGGCTTATCTGAGCGATCTTGGCAATGACGGCAAGCTTGTACGCTTCACCATGCAGCGCGACGAGACTCCTCTTCCGGTGAACTACTACACGTCTCTCTATTCCACCGACGTAAAGATAAATCCCTGGACCAAAGGCGCGTCCCAGTATCTGGGCAGAGTCGAGCTCACCGGCATAGTATTTCCCCAGATCGACAGCAAAGGCACCGTAAAGCCACAGATAATACTCTGGGGAGAGGAAGACTGCGCGAAGGCCATTCTCGACTATGACAGACAGAGCTGGTACAAGAACAGTTCGGGTGCGACCGGGACATGCCGGATTATACTCAACCGTCCGGCAAGAGCCGGAGAATGGACTGCCATATCCATGCCGTTCAAATGGACATATGAGGAGCTTCAACGGATATACGGCAGCGAATCGATCGTGGCCCAGTTCCCGCGAAACTCAAATCAGGGTGCGGGCAATACCGTGAAATTTGACGTGATAGAGTCTCCCTCGGGCGACATCCCAATTTCGACTCCACTGCTCGTCAAACCTTCTGTCGATGTGACAGGTCCGGTCGAGGTGACCGCCTTGGCGATGAACGGCGCCGGGACAGCGACGGTGCTGGGAGGAAGCAGCGCCACATCATCAGATGTGGTTTTCACAAGCCTCATCAATCCAATCGGGCCGGCATCCTCTTTCAATCCGGGCAGTTCTTATTCACATCTGACAAAATGGATCACTCTCGACAACGGAATGTTCCGCCATGTATATCCAGAAGAGACGCTCGACGGCATGAACGCCCTGATACTTGTCAGACCCGGGACTCTTGACGAAACCGGAAACATCAAAATCCAGATCGGCGACGAAGGCCTGCAGACCGGGATCGCGACAATTCATGCGGAGGAGAACGTCACAGGTGAATATTATGACCTTTCAGGACGCAACATGGGATCTGATCCGTCCGTCCTTCTTCCGGGCATCTATATCCGCGACAGAAAAAAAGTGACAATCGGCAACTGAGACTCTTGCCATAAATTTCAGAAATAATTCAAGACTCAATGAAAAACATAATAAGATCTTCATTGGCGATAATACTTGCGGCCGCAGGAAACATCGCTGCCAATGGCGAAGAACCTGAATTCATAAAGATCACCCCGTGGGCCGAAGCCTCTCTCTCCGACATGAGCGCGCCCGCAGCGGGCGATCCGGACAGGAAGGCAAAATCTTCACCCAGGGCCACCGACGCCTCGCATCTGACGAAGACATATGTCGAATTCGACAACGTATTCCGTTCCGACGCCCCGATGCATGGAGCAAGTTCGCTAACACTCAAGGGATATGATTCGGGGAAAGTGACAATCGAGAATTTCTTCATCCACGGATCCAGAACACTGGAGGGCTCCCTTAGCGGATCGACCCTGACAATCCCGGCCCAGACGCTGCTGTCGGTCTCGGGGAAAGAGGTAATCTTCTGCCGGTTTGTACCTGAAGAAAACAAATACGTAGCCGACGGCGCAGTGACCGCACAGGTGGCGGATGACGGGACAGTCAATATCGGACCCTGGTGCGGAGTGATTCTGTCAGAATCGGGAGCATCGCTGATATCCAACGGTTTCTCGTCAAGCATATGCACCTCGACCGAACTCAGACCCACCAATGCGGAGATGAGAAATGTAAGCGCCGCAGACGGATCTGTGGAGGAGTACGGCATATATATCGAACAGAAATATCCCAACTCCGTGACAATATACAACTTCATCGACAACGGTGTCGGTGTCGACGCATATGTGAACGCGGACAAAAGCATAGAGATCGCGCCGCAACCATTGTTCACAAACATGCAATACGGCACGTTCCTGTGCTATCCCGCAGACTGGTCCAAGGCACAGCGGCTTAAGGGAAACATCTGCGGGACATCGGATTCCACTGGAATGGAGTTCGGCAACTGGGGACTTTTCAGCCAGAGCTATTCACAGGTCTACAGCGCGGCATACGCGTCGTCATCAATAACGTTCGGACAAGGAGTCGGACTTGCATATCCCGAGCCTATGGAGCTGAGATGGACGGGAACCGGCAGCGAAAGCGATCCGTTCATGATAGCGACGCCTTACGACATGTGCGCGTTTTCCGAGAGTGTGGCTGACGGCGAAAGCTATGAGAACATGTATGTGGCACTCGCCAATGACATAGATGCCACGGGATTTCCCACTGTATTCCGGCCGATAGGACGTTCTGAATCGCATCCTTTCAACGGGCATTTCAGCGGAAACGGACATGCTGTAGACAAATTGTCAATCAATGCCGGATCTACCGGAAATGCCGGACTTTTCGGATATCTCGGCTCCCGGGGATCCATATCCGATCTGACACTTACATCCCCGTCGATAACATCCTATGGAGCCAAGACCGGATCGGTTGTCGGGGAGGCATACGGTCTGCTCGAGAAGCTTACGGTGACTGATGCCGTATTTGTACATTACGGCATATACGGAGGCGGTATCGTGGGATACGGCTATGAGAATGTCGTGGACGGATGTTCGTTCAAAGGGTCGATGATCGTAGGAGGTGCCTCAGGAGGCATAGCCGGTATTGTCTACAATTCCGAGATCCGGAACTGCAGCGTCGACGCCGACATAGTATTTCCCCGCCAGACCAACGCGCTGTACAGGGCTGTCGGAGGAGTAGCCGGCTATATCATAAGCACAACCAACGGAGAGTCTGAAGTCGAGGATTGCCTCTATACAGGCACATTAAGAGATGTGGAAGGCAAAGCCCATGTCGGAGGCCTCATAGGTGACATAAACGGCGGGACGCTTAGGCGCAGCATGAATCTCGGCGCATTGTCATCGGCGGTATCGGCCCAGAACGGCACTTTCGGGGGTCTTGTCGGACTCATGAACTCTGGCACCATAAGCGATTGCTATGCAGCAAACCAGATGGTAGCCTCTTCCGACGGAGTGCGTGTCGGAGGTCTTGTGGGATGTATTTTTGATCCGGTGCTTGCAAGCGGCAGAGCATCGGTGATTGAGAACTGTTATTATTCCGGACAGCTTGTACGCCCGTCGGCCACAGGCACACAACCCGTATTCGGCAGTTGCGAGCCGGACGTGGAGACAACGTTCAGGAATGTCTATTTCGACAGACAGATCAACCCTTACGATATCGACCCGGCCATAGCAGGAATGGCACTCAACACCTCCGCGATGACAAAATCGACCGGACTGAAAGGGTTTGACAAAACCGTATGGTCTTTTGCAAAGGGGAGCTATCCCGTACTCAGAAAGCTCGCTGACAAGCCCGCCTCCGTTCTCAGCGCGGCGCCTGTCACATTTGACAAGAACCAGAGTCTCATAAAGGTCAAAAGCGATTTCACTGTGTCGTGCAAGGATGGAGTCGACTGGTTCGTCTATACCGAAGAGGGACTTTCAAAAGAGTCTGATGCCCTGTCGATCGATGGCGAGACCGTAGGTGTCAAACCTGTAAGCTCACGACAGACGATCATGGGAACTCTCGGCTCTCTCTGGAAGTGCTACAATCTGACCACCGTCAACGCCTCCGGATTCGCAGGCGAGGGCACGATCGACAATCCCTATCTCATAAGCACCAAGGAGGATCTTGTCGAACTCGACAAGAATGTGTCGCGCTACGGCATAGTCTTCACAGATGAATATTTCCTGCAGACCAATGACATTGACCTGAACTATTCTCCCGATTTCTCAGGAATCGGCACGGCGGCCACAACTGCCACGGCTTTCAACGGCGTATATGATGGCGGAGGCCATGCGATACACAGAATGGAAATAGACGGTGTGGCTTTCGGTCCGGACGGAATGGCCACAGCCTCAGGATCGCGACCCGCAGCTGCTTTCATAACGTATGCCGACAAACGGAGTGTGATAAAGAATCTCACGATTGCCCCGGACTGCAGGATAAGAGGATACAGCAATGTCGCCGGAATCGTGGCGGCCACAAGAGGCCGTGTCGAGAATTGCCGGAATCACGCTGATATCACAGCTGTAGACTGCTATGCAGCCGGAATCACAGCACAGATCACGCAAGACGCCTCGATTTCCGGATGTTACAACAGCGGAACAATCACAGCCGGGACAAACAATTCGGCCGGAATCGTGTGTCTTTCGGACGGACTTGTCGACATGTGTCAGAATGACGGAGAAGTCCGCGCAGTCAAACTCCCTGAATCATCGCTTGGTGATCAGGCCCAGCATACTGCCGCCGGCATAGCATGTACGGTTTATGACAATTCTGTTGTCAGATCAAATATCAATACCGGCTATGTCCATTCCCGCCGCGATGTCGGAGGCATCTTCCAGAGCGCGTCCAAAGAAAGCAAGATCACAGGCAATATGAACTATGGAACGGTCTTCTACACACATACTGACGGAACCTGCGGCTCCATATCCGCAACGCAGACAAAACTGCCCGGAGCATCAGACAACATATATGACCGCCAGATCACACGCTACGGCGCGGCATGTCTTCAGCCGGCGGCTTACGCCAACGGCGTGACAACTGCGGAATTCATATCGGGCGAGCCATTGGCCGGCCCTGACGAAGAGGCTGTGGACTGGAAAAAAGGATCATACCCGGTGCTGAAAGCGTTTGCCGAAGAACCGGCGGCCATAGCCAACCGGCAAATCATAGTGAATATGCATGATACAGAGACCGCCGATATCTTCAAAACCTCGGCAAGTCTCGCTCCTGCGGCAATATGGACTGTATCGGGTGACAATGCCTTTAAGATAACAGAAGGGAGACTCTCGTTCGACCGCCCTGAGGATTTCATGAAATCGGCATACGCCACACTCACTGCCACCGTCGGCGATTACAGCAAACCGGTGTTCATCCGCGCGCTGCCGCTTAATTTCAACGGAAGCGGCACAGAATCCGATCCATTCCTGATCCATGACACAGATGACCTCGTTCTACTGTCAGACATCACCAACGACGAAATGTTCGATTTCAACGGAATGTATCTGCGTCAGACCGCCGACATCGACTTTGCAGGCAAAGGAGACTTCCTGCCTGTCGCTGCGAGAGCTCTTCCTTTCAACGGCGTCTATGACGGCGGCGGCAAAAAGATAACTAATCTGACAATAATACAGCCGGATATGGATTACGCTGCTCTTTTCCGGGAAATCGGCGAAAAAGGGAGCATAAGCGACCTCACTCTGGAAAAAGGCTCGATCACCGCATACAGATATGCGGGAGGATTTGTCGGACGCCTCGGAGGCAAAGCGGAGCACCTTGTATTCGCCGGAAATGTGACTACATCGAAGGGATACCCCTATGCGGGAGGAATCGCGGGGATCGCTGTCGAGGGATCAGTTATCTCAGAATGCAGCAACAAGGGCAACGTGTCTCCCGAAGGAGGGCATGCCGCCGGTATCGTATATGCCGTCAGAACAGGCGCGGTCGTGGAGAAATGCACCAACGACTCTCCTATAGGATGCAGTCCGGCAGGCGGAATAGCCGTGGTAAGCGCCGGCCGCATATCGGATTGCGCCAATAACGCCGAGATGACAGGAACCGGAAGTATCGGCGGAATCCTTGTTTCAAACGCCGGAGGAGACATTGTGGAACGTTGTGTCAACAATGCGGCGATAAGAAGCAGTGGAACCGGAGTCGGCGGCATTATAGGCCTGTCAAGTCCTGAAGAGGCAAGCCATATGACTGACTGCCACAACTATGCCGAGATACAAGGCGGAAGTGCTGTAGGAGGTCTTGTGGGATATGCCACCCGCGGTATCAATATAGAAAAATCCTGCAATGAAGCCCCAGTCTCCGCGTATTATCAATATGCCGGAGGTCTTGTCGGCTATGTGAACGGAACATTCTCTGATACTGACGTCTTTATCTCCGAATGCTGCAACCGCGGACTTGTGAAAGCAAATGAATATGCCGGCGGAATAGGCGGATATATCGGGATCCACAGCAATGTCTGCGGCAGCTGCAATGTTGCCGACGTTATATCCGATGGCCGCAATGCCGGAGGAATCGCGGCCGAAGGGCGCAACATAGACATAATTGGTTGCTGGAACGCGGGAACAATACGCGCCGGCGGAGAATATGCCGCCGGAATAATTGGCAAGACAACTTCGGGAGAGATCAGACAGACAGCCAACTTCGGGGATGTCATCTCGGAATGCGTGAGACACAGCAACTGCAACGCCGCAGGTCTGGTTGCAGAAAGTTCCGCGACGATCATTTCCTCATACAACACCGGAAAAGTATCCGCACCCACATGCGCCTCAGGACTCGTAGGCCATATCGATGCGGTAAATGTCTCGATGTCGGATTCATACAATGCGGGAACGATAGAATGCGAAGACAAGGCCGCGGCAGTGGTTCTGTCGACAAGATTCGAGGATCCGTCGATGGAGGGTATAAGATACCTCGACACTGCTTTCCATGGGACGCCTTCAGACCTTGATTCCAAAGCATCTCCAGTCACATCTGACGAACTTATGACAGCCGGCAGTATGGGAGAAGGATTCGCATACAGGGAGAACGCATGGCCTGTGGCCGAACCTCTTTCGGAAAACGGCATCGCCAATTTCCACGCGGCATGGTTCTCTCTGACTGAAGGAGACACTTGGCAAAGTGTGACTGAAGCCATTTCTATTGCATCGTTGCCGGAAATGGAGTGGGAAACCTCGGAACAGTTCCACATTTCAGACTGCAAGATTCTGCCATCCGAGCTCGGAGAAGGATGGATAAGAAAGAAGACATCCGCTTACGGACTCGACCTTTCCGAAGAATTTATACTCACCGTCACCAAAGCCACTTACGGAGGCACCGAGCCTTTCGCATCTGACGGAGATATAATCTCGACTCACTGGTACGGACCCGACGGCATCGAGGTGCTGTCTCCCGAACCTGGGAAAATGTATATCCGGGTGGACATACGTGAGAACGGCAGCATGAAGTCTTCCAGAACGATCTGCGGCAGTCTTGACTGACGCTCCTCCGGAACTCAACATATTCATACTTTTAAAGTCCATAACCACAAGTGGTTATGGACTTTAAAATTTCGTGTCGGATAGTTGCGGGCGTGTCATAAACTCTCGTGGCGTACATCCGACTTCTTTTTTGAACAGACGGGTGAAATGCTGTGGATAGTCAAAGCCGAGCGAATATGCCACCTCCTACACAGTCTTTCCTGACATCAGTTCATTCTTGACCCGTTGGACGAGAAACCTCCGTATGTATCTGCCTGCGGTTTCCCCGGTGGTCTTTTTTACAACATCGCCGAGATAATTTGGCAACACATGGAAAACCAGGTCTCGGATGACCCCTGCTGCCATTCCTCCAACTATTCACGTCCAAAATTATCTTGAGGGCAGGCAAAATTATCACGAAAAAAAGGCTACAAAACAGCGAACCGACGCTCAAAATTTGGAAACATCAAAAAAAATGCTTAACTTTGCATCACAAACGGCCAAGGAGAGATGGCAGAGTGGTCGATTGCGGCGGTCTTGAAAACCGTTGAGGGTAACACCTCCGGGGGTTCGAATCCCTCTCTCTCCGCAATAAACGCTGAAAATCAGCAAATTGCAAAGCAAACACCCAATTTTACACCCAAGAATGTAAAATTGGGTGTTTTTGTATTCTTTAAGATTGATAGTATGGGAAGGTAAGTGGAAAACCGGGTCAGCGGATTTTTCCGGTGGGCGGGAGAGAGTATCAAGAGTATAGTGTTATCTTTGCACAATGAAACCAGATC